>JBCBZX010000170.1:0-6564 GCA_039815105.1 Pseudomonadota bacterium | reverse complement strand
CTCCCCTGCCCGACGGATCAGTGCGCGAGGACAAGATCGCTGCAATTGGCATTCGCGTCAGCAGAGGCATCGCCTTCCATGGCTTCGCGGTAAACCATGACCCGGACCTGGAACACTATAACGCCATCATTCCGTGCGGCATCAAAGGTCACGGTGTCACCAGCCTGGTCGATCTCGGTTTGCCCGTCACCATGGATGATTTGGACGTTGCCCTTGCAAGCGGTTTGCAGGAGCAATTTGGGGCCCTCACAAGATTGTCGGACGTTTCGTTTCCATAGCCTGGACTGTCGGGCGTCCGGACGTAGCGGACATTCAGTTGCTTTCTGGCTCCAGCGCCTGGCAAGCAGCTTTCATGTCTTGCCAACGCACGGCGCGGCGGCGAGCCGCTTCCTCGTCCTCGCCCCATTGGGCAATGTTCCAATCCTCATCCAAATGGGCCAACTCCCACGCCTGCTCGCCGCTGCAAACCTTCCGTCGCATTGCCAAAGCCAGCAGTGCTGACCCCGTGAGGGTGGTAATGGTGTGAAGGGCCGCCGCTTCAATCGGATCGGCAATATCTGCCATAAGGCCACGCAATGTATCCAGCGTATGATCCGACTGGGTGATATGCATGACACCCTCTGTCAGTTCAAATCGAACGCCAGCCGATGTCTCGAAATGATCGAGAATAGGGTCCCACTTCAAACGCTGTCTTTCAACAAGCTCCACAGGTGATGGCGCGCGATAGAAGAGCATGTCATTGCTGGCAAAACGCAACATATCTTCAACGACGGCAGAGACATCCTGTGCGACGCCATCCAGCGCGGTATTGACCAGCCGCGTTAGAGGCATCGTGCGAGGATCTATGCGCTCTTCCTGGGCGCCCCACTCTGCCGCAAGCAAGCTCGTCAGCGCCGCACTGGGGGTCGCGAGAATATGTCTGGCAGGGGTGCGGACAGGCTTTCCATCCAGCATCACAGCATGGCCTGTCTCAACCACTTCAACCGTAACATGGTCATAGAAACGTTTGGGAAGATTGGCCGCCATGCTTTTTTGCGCAGACACCATCGGGTCTGGCGCATCCGCCTTTTCAGCGTCTTCAAGATCGTTGAGAATATCACGCATGGTTTAAGGCCTGTTGGACAATGGGCAGGAGATCAGATGGGTGCTGCAAAACCGTCTCAGCACCCGCTTGTGTCAAAATGTCGGCGTCATGATAGCCCCAGCCAACACCGATGGCCCTTGCACCAGCCGCCTGTGCCATCTGCATGTCGAAACTCGTATCGCCGACCACCAAAGTGCGGGGCTCGTTGATACCAGCCTGCCGGCAACACTCAGATACCATATCAGGCGCAGGCTTGGACGGGCAATCATCAGCGGTGCGCGATATTGGCAGCAGCCACTCAAACCCGTGCAATTCCGCACCGATCTTGAGCCCCCGGCGGGATTTGCCGGTCACCACCCCGCATATGGCAGCATCCATAGTTCGAAGTGCCCGCAGCAGGCCGTCAATGCCATCAAACATCGGGTCAGCCAAATCGCGACGCCCGTGGAATGTATTGAACTGCAACTTGTAAGTTTCGGTCAACAAAAGTGCTCGATCCGAGTGCGGCTCAATATTCAAAAGCTGTGCGATGGCAACCGGCAAAGACAGGCCGATAATGCTCCTCACCGCTGCATCTGTGGCTTGCGTTTCGCCATGGATTTCAAAGGTCTCATGCATGACGGCAATGATTATCCCGGCGCTATCGATCAGGGTGCCGTCGCAGTCAAACAGAACCAGAACTGGGTCAGCGCTCATATCGGCAAATCAAACGTATCTGCAATCAGCTCGTCACCATCAGCCTCATCCCAGCCAAACAGGTTCCAAGTTTGCTGCATGTGCGGCGGCAGTGGCGCGGTTACATCGATCTTTGGCACGCCAACATCCGGGTGCGGCAGCACGATGCGTCGGGCGTGCAAATGCAACCGGTTTTGAATGCCGCCGGGAGCTTCCCAATTCTCGGTGGAAAAATATTTCGGGTCTCCAATGATGGGATTGCCGATATGATCGCAATGGACCCGTAACTGATGGGTTCGACCCGTAATCGGCGACAATTGCAACCAGCTGACGCTCTGACCCGCATTGGCCACATGGGCGTATTCGCTCACCGCATGGTCAGAATTGGGCTCGCCATGGCGGGCCACGCGCATTTTATCACCGTCGGGCAGCTGGTCCTTGACCAAATGGGTTGAGATACGGCCTTGCCTTGGGGCCGGGACACCGCGATTGAGCGACCAATAAATCTTCTGAGTGTCGCGCTGGCGAAACGCCTTGGTGAGCGCGGCGGCAGCGCCGCGTGTGCGGGCCACAACGACCACGCCGGATGTTTCCCGGTCCAGCCGGTGCACAAGGCGCGGCTTTTGCCCCGCTTTGTCGCGCCAGGCTTCCAACATGCCATCCAAATGGCGGTTCAGGCCGGATCCGCCCTGCACCGCCAGGCCGGCGGGCTTGTTGAATACATAGACCTTCTTGTCCTGATAAAGCAGCATTTGCGACAGAACTTCGCCATCGCCCTGGTTCTTTATGGTGTTGCGCGTCAGGCCGGCATTCGCCTTGGCATCTGTGGGCAATGGCGGCACCCGGACGGTCTGACCTGCCTCAAGACGAGTCTGGCTTTTGGCCCGGCTGCCATCCACACGCACCTGACCGGAGCGCAGCAATTTTTGCAGCGCGCCAAAGCCCAGGCCGGGAAAATGGACCTTGAACCAACGGTCGAGGCGCATACCCGTTTCGTCACCCTGAACTGTAACCTGCTGGACGCCAAGTGTGGCCATTTTGGTTTCCTTCACAAACGTCCAATCAATTCAACAGCGGTTAGACGAGCGCACGCCCAAGCGCAATGCCAGCGAATAGCCCCAAAATGGCCGCCACGACACTTGCAAGAACATATGCAATTGCCAGACCGATCTGGCCACGCTCCCACAATGAGAAAGCATCAAGAGAAAACGCAGAAAACGTTGTGAAGCCCCCCAGCAGACCCGTCATCAAAAACAGGCGTACGGGCTCTGCAGCCCCAAGGTTGCGAGCGACCCAGATCGCGGCCAGCCCCATGGCAAAAGAGCCCATTACATTGACCGTCAACGTACCCCAGGGAAACGCAAGCCCAAACAGGCGCCCGGCGAGCAAGCCGACACCGTATCGCGCCATGGCCCCTAACGCGCCGCCCAAGCCAACCCATACAAATGCCATTACACGTCTCGCCGGGTCGCAGCTTTGCGCCCTGCCCTAAGTTTCGCCCAATGCGCCATACGGCGCCCCAGCTCCGCCTCGAGCCCGCGTGGTGTTGGCTCATAATATGAGCGCTCCTTCAGATCTGGGGGGAAATAGTCCTGGCCTGAAAACGCTCCCGGCGCATCGTGATCATACTCATAACCAGCGCCATAACCCTCCGCCTTCATCAATTTGGTGGGCGCGTTGAGAATGTGTACCGGCGGTGTGAGTGACCCATTGGTCTTTGCGACCCTCATGGCAGCTTTGTAGGCCACATAAGCCGCGTTCGACTTCGGTGCAGTGGCCACATAGATACAGGCCTGAGCCAGCGCCAACTCACCCTCCGGCGAGCCAAGAAAATCATAAGCGTCCTTGGCGGCATTGCAGACCACGAGTGCTTGTGGATCGGCCAAACCGATGTCTTCGACGGCCATGCGCACGAGCCGTCGACCGATGAACAGCGGGTCCTCGCCTGCGTCAAACATTCGGCACAAATAGTACAGAGCAGCGTTTGGGTCCGACCCACGAACGGCCTTGTGAAGCGCGGATATCAGATTGTAGTGCCCATCAGCCCCCTTATCATAGATCGGCGCACGCCGTTGAACGAGGGCTTGAAACGCTTCAGCATCAATTGGCTCAACGCCTTTCTCCGTGCCTTCACCTACAGCCCGCAGCACATCATCCACAATCGTTAAAAGCGCGCGGCCATCGCCATCGGCCATGCGCAAGGCCACAGCTCTGGCCTCCATTGTAAGCGGCAATGGGCGCTCAATTTCGTGCTCCGCCCGGACGAGCAGCGCTTCGAGGCTTTCGGAGTCCAGGGCTTTGAACGTCATCACACGGGCGCGGGACAAAAGCGCCGCATTGAGCTCGAACGAGGGATTTTCGGTCGTGGCGCCGATCAACGTAACGGTGCCGTCCTCCATCACCGGCAAGAAGCTATCCTGCTGCGCCTTGTTGAACCGATGGATTTCATCGACGAACAGAAGAGTGCTTTTGCCATCTCGGCCGGTGCGCCGTAGACGCGCCGCCTCGAACACCTTTTTGAGGTCAGCAACACCAGTGAAAATTGCCGAGATCTGCTCGAAGTGTTGATCCACAGCTCCTGCCAGCAGACGTGCAACGGTGGTTTTGCCCGTGCCCGGCGGACCCCAAAAAACAAGGCTGCCAAGACTGCCACCACTGATAAGGCGGGTTAACGCACCATCCGCTCCGACGAGGTGATCTTGCCCGTGAACATCTGCCAACGATGTTGGGCGAAGCCGATCCGCCAGCGGCTGATTGGGTGCCACTGCCGGTTGCTCAACATCACTGGCAAACAGGTCGCTCACCGGTCAGCGCCTCACAAACTGCCGAACCAGGCTGCCGCGCCGTTCCAGCGTGTAAGACCAGTTGCGGCTTCCACTGGACACAACTTCGCGCAGGTCAGAGATTGAGCGAATAGCGGTGCCATTTACGGAACGAATAATGTCTCCGGGACGAACGAAGCGGGCCGCCACAGAGCGTTGTTGAACGGCCGTCACGATGACGCCTTGCGGGTCATTTGTGCGCACGCGCAGCCGCCGCAGCACGCGCCGATCCATGGCGGACACTTTTGCTCCAGCAAACGGAGTGCTGCCCTTGATCTCGATCTCTTCGAAAAGACTGCCTTCGGCCTCTTCGGTCAATTCCACCACAAACCGTTTGATCTCACCGCGGCGCACGGCCTGAAGGTCAACACGAGCCCCCACACCAGCGGTGAACAGCCGGTAATTAAACGCATCCGGATTAGCGACCGCATTGTCTCCAATCGCCACCACCACATCACCGGGCTGAAGGCCCGCTTCCCGCGCAGGCCCATTGGGGTCCAGCGCAGTCACCAAGGCGCCACGCGGCGCGCGCATTCCCAATTGTTGCGCGATGTCAGGGGATACGGGCTGAAGATCAGCTCCAAAATATGGCCGCGCGATCACCACCTGCCCCGACCCGGCGGGAACCTGATTCACACTGCGAAGAATAGCCCGTACCATGTTGGAAGGAATCGCAAATCCGATGCCGTTAGAACCGCCGGAGCGCGAAAAAATAGCCGTGTTCTCGCCGACAAGACTGCCATTCATATCAATCAGCGCACCGCCAGAATTGCCTGGGTTCACAGCAGCGTCAGTTTGAATGAAAAAACCGAAGTCAGACAGCCCACGCCGCGACCGGGCAACGGCGGACACGATGCCACTTGTAACCGTTTTGCCGACGCCAAATGGGTTTCCGATAGCCAGAACGAGGTCGCCCACCAAAAGCGCGTCTGAATCGCCCAACGGCAAACTTGGCAGCTCGTAACCTGTATCAATGCGTAGCGCGGCTAGATCGCTATCCTCGTCCCGCACCAGCACTTTCGCTTCGTATTCATTGCCATCTTCAAGCACAACCCGAATTGAATCGGCATCAGCAATCACATGATTGTTGGTGATGATGGTTCCATCGGCGCCGACAATAACCCCTGAACCTAGGGAGTTTTGCTGGCGTTGCTGACCACCCGGGCGGCGATTGAAAAACCGCTCAAAAAACGGATCATCAGCAAACGGCGAGCGTTGCCGAACCATTCTGTCGGCAAAAATGTTCACAACGGACGGTGATGTGTCCTGCACCAATGGCGCGAATGAGAGCGTGATCTGTTCGCGGCTCTGAGGAAGTGTCCTTGGGCGCGACTCGTCGCCGGTGAAGTTATCGCTGTTTGCACTGTCATTGCGAGCAGCTTGTCCAGCGGCGCCGCTTTCTTGCCTTGGCGCTGGAGCGCCCGGCTCCTCAGCATCAAGGCGCGGCACGCCATTCTCATCAACCGGCGATCGCAGAACTAAGCCACCATTTTCGCGGCGCTCCTGCCCGGAACCACTTGGCCGTGACTGGTTCTGCTCGGTCCTGTTCGAATTTCCAAACAAGTCCTCCAACAGGCTGTCCAGCGCACTGCCTTGCTGGGCGTGCACCGGAGACATAAGCAGCAAGCTACCAAATATAGCAGCCAGAAAGGGTTTCACTTTTAACATAAAGTCGGCTTCCAAATTGCGTTGGGCAACGCCGCAATCCTAGCAGCGTAAGAGACCACCCGCACCAGCCTTTAGTGAATCAATATGGCGTTCCCAACAACCAAGCCCCAGGCTTTGTCCTCCGCCAAGAAAAAGGGGCCCGAAGGCCCCCTGAAACTCATCCTCATCGGCGGATGCCGCTAGGCGTCCATCTCGGCATCTTCAGCTTCGAGGCGCTCACGGTCAGCCTTGCCCTTGGCATCGGGATCACGATCCACCAGCTCAATCACTGCCAGTGGCGCATTATCGCCATAGCGGAAGCCAGCTTTGAGAACG
>JBCBZX010000080.1:0-11138 GCA_039815105.1 Pseudomonadota bacterium | reverse complement strand
CGCGCCCATAAGACCAAGCCCTAACAGCCCCATCGCCCAAAACAGTGTGCGGTGAAAGCGCGATAGAGCTTGACGAATTTCATCTGTGAACATGGGCAATCCGGGCGAATTCACCATCCGACAGCTGGCCGACATCGTGCTCGAAATGACCGGCAGCCCAAGTGAGCTTGTGGACCGGCCATTGCCGCAGGACGATCCGTTGCAGCGACGCCCCGATATTTCGCTTGCCGATGAGCTCTTCCAATGGTCGCCCAAGGTGGACCTGCGGGAAGGCCTGTCGCGCACCATTCCATACTTCGCGCAATATGTTGGCGCGCCAAGCCAAACGGAAGCCGCCTGATATGGCCCGCATACTTGTCACCGGCGGAGCTGGCTATATTGGCAGCCACGCCTGTAAAGCGCTTGCAGCCGCAGGCCACGAACCCATCGTCTATGACAATCTTGTCTATGGCCATGAGGACAATGTGAAATGGGGCCCTTTCGAGCAGGGTGACATCCGAGATGCCGATCGTCTGGATATGGTGTTCGCCCGCCATAAGCCTGAATTGGTGATGCACTTTGCTGCCCTTGCCTATGTCGGAGAAAGCGTCACCGACCCGGCCAAATATTACGACACCAATGTTGGCGGCTCCATTTGTTTGCTCGATGCCATGCGTCGCGCCGGTTGCGACAAGATCATTTTCTCCTCAACCTGCGCCACTTATGGCGAGCCAGACAGCTTGCCGATGACAGAGGCCACACCGCAGGTGCCGGTCAATCCATACGGCACAACCAAGCTGATCATTGAGCATGCCATGCGGGACTATGCCCGTGCCTACGATCTGCGCTGGGTGGCCTTCCGCTATTTCAATGCGGCTGGATGCGACCCTGATGGTGAGTTGGGCGAGCGGCACGATCCGGAGACCCATGTCATCCCGTTGGCGATTCAGGCCGCGCTCGATGATGATGGCGACCAACGTTTCCGGGTGATGGGTACGGATTATCCGACGCCCGACGGCACGTGCCTGCGTGACTATATCCATGTGAGCGATCTGGCGGATGCCCATGTTCGTGGGATTGACTATTTGCTGGGCGGCGGTGCCAGCAGCGCCTTCAACCTCGCCACCGGCGTCCCTACCTCGGTGCGCCAGATTGTCGATGCGGTGGAGAAGGCGACTGGCCGGTCTGTGCCAACTGATTACGCGCCCCGCCGTGCTGGCGACCCATCCAGTCTTTATGCGGTGGCTGACATGGCCCGCAATGTGTTGGGCTGGACACCGCGTTACATTGACATTGATGAGACCGTTGCAACGGCTGCGTGCTGGTTTGCAGGTCAGAACGCGACGGTGGTGCCCGCACCGTCCGCCGCCACCCACGTCGATTCGATCGCATCCATGGCATCCAAACTGCAGGCCCAGGCTGAGGAGACAGCTCAATGAGCATGGACATTACCATCATCGGCACGGGTTATGTCGGTCTCGTCTCCGGCGCATGCCTGGCAGCGCTGGGCCATAATGTCATCTGCGTCGATAAGGATCAGCGCAAGATCGATATGCTGCACGATGGAGACATCCCCATCTATGAACCCGGCCTGGCGGACCTGGTTCAGAAAAATGTCCGGGCCGATCGATTGGGTTTCAGTCTTGATGTGGCAACAAGCTGCAAGAATCGCGATGCCATTTTCATCGCAGTGGGAACACCAACCAAACCCGGTTCGGAAACAGCTGACCTCAAATATGTCCGGGCCGCCGTGCAGGAAGTTGCCCGCGTGGTGACCGGCTTCACGGTCATCGTAACCAAGTCCACCGTGCCGGTTGGCACCAATGCGGAGATGTATCGTGTTGCCCTGCCCGAACTGTCCGTCAACGCTGACATTGCCGTTGCATCCAACCCGGAGTTTTTGCGCGAAGGCGCTGCCATTGACGACTTCATGCAGCCAGACCGGATTGTGGTGGGCACCGAAGACAAGCGCGCCGCCCGGGTAATGCGCGACATCTATGCGCCATTGACTCAACCTATGATTGCCGGTGGTGCCGGGGCCCCCTTGTTGGAAACGGGTCTCGAGACCGCAGAACTCATCAAATACGCGGCCAATGCATTTCTTGCGGTGAAGATCAGCTACATCAATGAGATCGCCAATCTGTGCGAGCGGGTTGGCGCTGATGTTGACCAGGTGGCGGATGGAATGGGCATGGATGCCCGGATCGGGCGCGCATTCCTCAACACGGGCCCAGGTTGGGGCGGCTCATGTTTTCCCAAGGATACGCGCGCGCTGGCAGCAACAGCTGCCGAGCACGGGTCCCATGTGGCCATCGTCAACGCGGCCATCGCGGTCAATGATGAGCGCAAGGACGACATGATCAACCGCGTCGTCGCAGCGTGCGGCGGATCGGTCCGCGGCAAGACGATTGGCGTGTTGGGTCTGACATTCAAGGGGCAGACCGACGACATGCGCGAAGCGACATCACTGGTTGTTCTGCCAGAACTTGTGCGCATGGGTGCGCGGGTAAAGGCATATGACCCTTCCATGCGGATGCCGGGGCATCATGAAGCCCATGATCTTCTGCCTCAAATCACAATGGCCGATACGCCCCACGCGGCGGCAAGGTTGGCTGATGTTTTGGTTGTGCTGACCGACTGGCAGGAGTTCCGTACATATGACCTGGCTGCCATGGCCAACGCGATGCGCGTGGCCACCATGGTGGACCTGCGCAATCTTTTCGATGGGCCAGCGGTCATTGAAGCGGGATTTGGAGCCTATCAGGGGCTCGGGCGCCCGGCATTGGAGGCCATGGCCCACTTGTCCATGGCGTCCACGGCCTCAATGGCCGCCCGCGCTGTTCCGGCGGAGTAGCGCGTTGACCGTCCTCGTCACCGGTGGTGCGGGCTATATCGGCTCTCACACGCTCGTCGAGCTTCTGGAAGCCGGGCGCGATGTGGTGGTGCTTGACAATTTTTGCAATTCCACGCCGGAAAGTCTGCGGCGGGTCGAAGCCATCACCGGCAAAAGCCTTACTTTAGTGGAGGGCGATATACGTGACCGGCCACTGGTGGAAACCACGCTTCGCAAGCATAAAATCGCCTCGGTGATACATTTTGCCGGGCTAAAGGCCGTTGGCGCAAGCGGTACGGACCCGCTGGAATATTATAATATCAACGTTGTTGGGTCTGAGCGGCTCTTCAGCGCCATGAAGGCGTGCGAGATTTTCAACCTCGTCTTCTCATCCTCAGCAACGGTCTATGGTGAGGCCGAATATCTACCATTCGACGAAGACCATCCGCTGCGCGTAACCAACCCATATGGCCGCACAAAGCTGATGATCGAAGACATGTTGCGGGATTTGCAGAAAAGCGACCAGCGCTGGCGGATCGCGACGCTGCGCTATTTCAATCCCGTCGGTGCCCATCCCAGCGGTATGATCGGGGAAGACCCTCGGGGCGAACCGAGCAATTTGATGCCATTCGTCTCGGACGTGGCCATGGGACGTCGGGATCAATTGGTCATTCATGGTGACGATTACGACACGCCCGACGGCACAGGCATACGCGATTTCATTCATGTGGTTGATCTTGCCCGGGGGCATCTGAACGCCTTGGACGGACTGGTGCAACATGGAAGTTTTGCGGTCAATCTGGGGACCGGCCAGGGCAATTCAGTCATGGAAATGGTGTCCATGTTCGAGCGGGTATCAAACCGCAAAATTGCCCGCCAGATTGGCCCACGACGGCCCGGTGACATCGCGGTGAGCTATGCGGCCACACACAAGGCGCTGGCCATTTTGGGGTGGCAGGCGCAACTCGGCCTCTACGAGATGTGCCGTGATCAGTGGAACTGGGTTTCCAAAAACCCCGAAGGTTTTGGCAATGTGGTCGAGTTGGAGCAAGGGATGCTGCCCGGCATGGAAACGCCCCAAGACGCCGCGAGCCAACGCCAATGGGGCCGCCGCGAGCGCGACTGGGCCTAGTTTATTGTAGTTTCCCTATCTCTTCCGCCACGGCGGCTTTGGCGTCTGGATGATCTGCACCAAATGCGATGTTGGCAGCCACAAAGCCTCCGATCGAACCGGTGTCATATGTGTCGCCCTTGAAATGGAAGCCGAAGAACTTCTGAACGTCGAGCAAGCGCAGCATGGAGTCCGTAAGCTGGATTTCGTTGCCAGCGCCGCGCGCCTGATTTGCCAGCAGATCAAAAATTTCGGGTTGCAGGATGTAGCGGCCATTGATGAACAGGTTTGACGGCTCGGTGCCTTTGGCCGGTTTTTCCACCATGCCCGTCACCTCAAACCCATCGCCGATTGCATCGCCGGTGGCCACCACACCATATTGGTGGGCCAGGCCGTCCGGACATTCTTCAACCGACACAATGTTGCCGCCGGAGGCCTCGTACAGATCGACCATGCTTTTGAGGCACGGTGTGTCAGCCTTCATCACCATGTCGGGCAGCATAACGGCAAACGGTTCATTGCCCACAATGTCTCGGGCGCAGCCAACAGCGTGGCCAAGGCCAAGCGGCTCCTGCTGGCGGGTAAAGCTACACGCACCCGCTGGCATCTGGGTTTCGGCCAACTTGTCCAGCGCGGCCTGCTTGTTGCCACGCTTTTCCAACGTGTCGAGTAGTTCATAGGCAATGTCGAAATGGTCTTCGATAACTGCCTTGTTTCGGCCGGTCACAAAGATGATATGTTCGATGCCGGCCGCCCGTGCCTCTGCCACCACATAGTCCAACGCCGGGCGATCTACGATGGTCAGCATCTCCTTTGGCATCGCCTTTGTTGCCGGCAAGAAGCGTGTTCCCAAACCGGCAACCGGAATGACGGCTTTACGAATTTTACCCATATTGTCCTGCCTCTGACAGCGTCTGGCCGCTGCTCTGCATGTCTATAATTTCTGGTTATACTCGCCCACTTCGGGCTGTCCGCTAATGATCGAATCCATGGCTGCAAACATGTCTCGTTTGCGGGCCTCCGATACCGGGCTCTCGACCACCACCACCAGTTCTGGAGCGTTGGAGGAGGGCCGCACCAAGCCCCAAGTGCCATCATCGGTGGTGATGCGAATGCCGTTGACCGTAACCAGATCAACAATTGCGTGCCCCGCCAATTGTTCCCCATCGGCTTTCATTTTCTCGAATATCTCGCGAATACGCTGCGCGACGTCATACTTTTCTTCATCCGCACAATGGGGGCTCATGGTCGGCGAGCCATATGTTAGCGGCAGCGCCCGGCGCAAGTCAGCCATCGTGCTGCCGTGGTTCCGGTCGAGCATATCACACACGGCCATTGCGGTGACCAAGCCGTCATCATAACCAAGCCCGATGGGCCGATTGAAGAAAAAGTGTCCAGATTTTTCAAACCCGGCAATTGCGCCCAGCTCGTTGACGCGCCGCTTAATGTAGCTGTGGCCGGTTTTCCAATAGTCAGTTTGCGCGCCTTGGGCCTGCAACACTGGGTCTGAATGGAACAGGCCTGTGCTCTTCACATCAACAACAAACTGGCTGTCGGGGCGGCGCGCCGAGATATCGCGTGCCAGCATAACGCCCACCTTGTCGGCAAAGATTTCTTCGCCCTCATTGTCTACGACGCCGCAGCGGTCACCATCGCCATCGAAGCCGAGTCCAACATCCGCATTGTGTTCCAGCACCGCGTCGCGGATCGCATGAAGCATTTTCATGTCTTCGGGATTGGGGTTGTAATTGGGGAAAGTGTGATCGAGATCCGTGTTCAGTTCGATCACATCACACCCCAGATCACGCAGAAATTGTGGCGCAAACGCACCGGCTGTCCCATTGCCGCATGCGCATACGACTTTGATACGCTTGCCCAACTGCTCCCTGTCGGCCGTCAAATTGGCGAGATAGGTTTCGCGGAAACCGGGGATGAATTCGTAGGAACCACCGCCTCCGCTTCCAGGGTCAGCAAGCTTCCACTCTCCTTCCAGCACCACCTCCTTGAGACGGCCCATCTCTTCTGGGCCAAAGGTGAGGGGGCGTTCACACCCCATTTTGACGCCCGTCCAGCCATTATTGTTGTGGCTGGCGGTGACCATGGCAACGGACGCGACATCGAGCGCAAACTGCGCATAATATGCCATGGGGGACAGGGCCAGACCGATGTCTTTGACATTGCATCCAGTGGCCATGAGCCCGGAAATCAAAGCGTTCTTTATATGGTTGGAGTAGCTTCGGAAATCGTGACCGACAACGATATCCTGTCCAGCGCCGCGTTCCTGTATGACGGTCCCAAGGCCCATCCCCAAAGCCGTTACGCCCATGGCGTTCAATTCGGGCGGCCTGTCCGCCGCCGGGTGCCCGAACCACCATCGTGCGTCATACTCACGAAAGCCCGTCGGTTTGACCAAAGGCAGCGTTTCAAACTCAAAGCTGTTGGGATTGAGTTCGGCAACAGGTTTGGGGAAGCCTTCAGGTGTCATTGGGTCGTCCTGTTCCGGCCGGTCATTCGAGGCGCAGCCAAATTTCTAGCGAAGCGACCTCACACTGTTTTTCGGACGCTGTGGGCCTAGTGTTGCATCCAAAAGTAAAGACCGTACTGACTGAAGTTGATTTGGCTTATCGTGAATTGGACCGCCGAAGACATAAATGATGGGCAGAAGGGCGATCAAAATGATGAAACAGGATCATATAGTCATTTTCGGTGCAGGCGCGTTTGGCACCGCCCTTGGGGTCGTGCTGTGCCAGTCCTGTGATCGTGTGACACTGGTTGCCCGGGATGAGACGGTGGCGCAGCGGCTTCACACGGCGAGGGAAAACGCGCGTTACCTGCCCGGCGTGTCATTGCCTGCCAATCTCCAAGTTACGGCCTCGCTGCCACCTTGTGAGGTGGTTCTGTGGTCAGTCCCGGCTCAGTCAGTTGCGCAGACCCTCGCGCAGCAAGCCAGCCAAATTGCATCCGGCAGCCACATCATCATTTGTGCCAAGGGGCTGGATTTGCGTTCAGGGCGACGTCTGTCTGTCGTGTCCGCCAGTGCGGCACCCCAGGCCAAGTTTGCCTTCCTGTCCGGCCCCGGTTTTGCAGCGGACATCGCCTCGGGTTTGCCCACGGCCATGACAATTGCGGCGCGCACCGGCGCGTTGGACCTTGCGCGGGCGCTCAGCACGCCGCGTTTGCGTCTATATGCGAGCGATGACGTGCCGGGTGTGGAGCTTGGGGGTGCCTTGAAGAATGTCATCGCTATTGCCGCTGGCATCGCCATTGGCGCGGGCTATGGCGAGAGTGCACGGGCCGCTTTGGTGACCCGCGGTTTCAGCGAGATGTCGAGAATAGCCCACGCCATTGGCGCGAAGCGAGAGACGTTGATGGGCTTGTCAGGATTCGGGGACCTCATGCTCACGGCCTCCTCCACCCAGTCGCGCAATGTGGCCTACGGTATGGCGCTGGGCGCTGGCGAGGCACTGCCTTCACGCTTGGCAGAAGGCGCAAAAACGGCCAGCACCGCATTGGCACTGGCCGTGGATTTGGGGGTGGACACGCCGGTGATCGCTCAAACCGTGGCCCTGATTGAAGGCCGTATTGACGTTGGTGATGCTCTGGACCAGCTGCTGGCCCGCGCCGTGCGGGATGAGTGAGGAGCCCGTAGACCCCGCTAATTGCCCGCCCCGTATCGGCGGGTCCACTCAACTTCAATACGGCTCATCCAGCTCGCATGGGGCTCTGGAAGCATTGGGCCCAACTCATCGGGGGCAAGGGTCGCGATGCCCAGGTCCAACGCATCGAAGGCAGCCTTTTGCTCCTGGGACACAGCGTTGATGTCAAGCACCGTTGGATCACCCCACACATCCGGGTCTTGCTTGTGCTTCTGAGCTTCTGGTGAAATCAGGAAATTGGCCAGCACCAGCGCGCCGGCAGGCGCAGACGCGTTGTAGGGAATGGCAACAAAATGGGTGTTGCCCAGCGTGCCTTCGTCAAACACAAAGCTGCGAACCGTATCCGGTAGTTCGCCGGCGGCAATCGCCGCCGAGGCGTCTGCAGGGTTGAAGGCGAATGCGATATCGACCTCACCATCGGCCAGCAATTGGCGCATGGCTGGGTAGCTCTTGGGGAAGTTGCGACCGGACTGCCAGGCCACATCGTGCAGAGCGTCAAGATAGGTCCAGAGCGGCTCAACGATTGTCTCAAAATCCTCTTCCACCACCGCGGCTTGCAGCACTGCCGGATCTGCCACAACTTCACTTAAAATCTGTTTGAGAAATGATGAGCCGATGAAGTCCGGCGGCAGCGGATAGGTGAAGCGCCCGGGATTCGATTGGGCGTATTGCAGCAGTTCTGCAGCCGAGCCGGGAACCTCTTTTTCCAACGCCGTATCGTGGAAGAAAACCATTTTGGCCATGCCCCAGGGGCTCTCAAGACCATCGGTAGGGATGGTGAAATCGGTCGTGATAGTCGGCTTGCCGGCAACATCTACATAGCGCCAATTCGGCAACTGCGGAGCCCAGCCACCGGTTGCCTCGCCATCGGTGTCCAGCAGCAGGTTTTGATCTTTCATGGAGGCAAAGTTCTCGCCATTGATCCAGATGAGATCCACGGCACCGCCTTCATCTTTACCCGCCGCCTTTTCCGCAACGACTTGGCTTACAACATTGGCAGTGTCGTCCACCTTTACGTGCACAACCTTCACGCCGTACTCGCTTTCAACCTGTTGGGCCGCCCAATCAATATAAGCATTGATCCTTGGGCTGCCGCCCCACGCGTGCCAATGGACTGTTGTGCCATTAGCGGCGGCTTGCACGGACGCCCAGTCCGCCGGGTTCACAATGTCTTTGGCGAAGGCAGGCGACAGGGTGGGCAGCGCAAGTGCGGTGCCCATTGCAAGTGCGGCGACGCCGGCTTTGAGAAAGTTGGTCATGTGTTGGTGGCCCATAGATCATAAAATTGTCGCACGCTTATAGCGCGATGCGTGATCACGGGAACACACTTTCTGTTGTCCGCATCTGTTGACTGCGCACAAAGAAAACCCGGCGCCGCCTTGCGGTGCCGGGTCTGAGACAGCGTCATTGATGGGAGGAATTGTTGACGCTGAGTTGGTGTTGTTTGCCTTGTTCGCCGATTGGGGTGGGCCCGGTGGGGCGGAGGAGGGAACCGCCCCGTTGATTGCCACTCGGCTTGGCTCTAGCCTCAGCCCTTAGAAAGAGCTGCGTGCCCGAGTGTGCTCGCCGCGCAGAACAGCAGGGATGTCACCGCGGGAGATGCCCAGATCGTTGAGTTCGCGGTCGCTCATTGCATTGAGCTCGCGGCGGGCTTTGCGGAGTTTGGTGGCTTCTTTGGACATAAAGAACATTGTGCTTCCTTTCAGTGTGGAACGACTTATCGCTGCGCTCCGGTTGGTTCGTTTCTTGTTGTGACCTGTAGATAGGACCCTTTGAGCCATGCGAGAAGCGACGGATTTGCAACCGACCTATGCGTAAAACGAAGGGCCCAATTCACATTGCGTTCACCTTGGCTCACGCGCCCTTGTTCGAGATGACGCCGGTGTGAGTGGCTTTGCATGACCGGCCAGCGTTTCTATCGGGCTGCGGCATACTGTCCGCTGAAACAACACAACCCAAACAAAACGACGGGAACGAACCAATGCTCAAAAAAACCCTTATCATCGCGCTGGCCACCACATCATTTGCCGCTTTCGCCGGCCATGCAAACGCTGCTGCCCACGCCAAAGCTTGCGACGAAGAGACCATGTCCATGGTCATGAAGTCGGTGGAAATGGCGGAAGGCGACAAGAAAGCCATGGCAATGGAAGAGTTCTCCATGGCCAAAGAGAAGATGGAAGCAGGCATGGCGGACGAGTGCTCGGGTCATCTGACCAAGGCCGCCGAAATCACGGGCTGACCCAAACGGTCAGTACGACGCTGATTTGGGCGCTCCGGCGCCCTTTTCATTTGGCTCTTTTCACTTCGCTTTTGCCCAGAACGGACAAGAAGTTGGCTGTGCTTCGTGATTGCCCTAAAACTGCCCTGGCAGGCTGTATATTGTTCCGCCAGCGGCAGCAGCCCAGCGGTATTGGCCCTGTGGCATTAGCTAGGACAAACATATGATTTTTATCTCGCCTCTCAGAACATTGGCAATCGCGACCATTGCCACAGCGTGCTTGGCCGCACCGGCGGCGGCGCTGACCCAGGATCAGCAGCGTCAGGCATTCCTGACCGCCGATGCCAACGGCAGTAAAACGCTCGACAAGCAGGAGTTTCGAACCTTCATCAACACGCTTGCGGGCATGGGATTGCCGGTCGCCAAACGGGTGCGTACCTTTGGCGTCTACGGCATCGCTTTCAGCCGCTCGGATTTCAACAAGGACGGCATTCTGTCGACCGATGAATTGCTGAAGGCCAATACAAAGTTTCGCAACGCAGGCGCCAACATAAAATAGTTGGGTCAGGTGACCGCGCCGCGGGGCCACTCATTTTCACAGTGAGCCGGTGTCATCGGCACCGGTTCGTCGCGCCAATTTATACCGTCTGCAAGTCAACTGCGGTTGGCTTGCTGCGCCCGCCCGCGGTTTCCAACCTGTAATTCACCCGGTCGCCCTCTCTGAGCTTTTTGATGCCCGCCAGCTCCACGGCGCTGGAATGCACAAATATATCGGGGCTGCCATCGCTGGGCGATATGAAGCCATAGCCCTTATGGCTTGAGAACCATTTCACGGTTCCACCCAATCCGCCTTTGCCCTTTGGTTCGCTCGACGGCTTTCCGGTTTGCGGCTGTTGGCGTTTGGCCTGTTTGCCTGGCTTTTCAGCACCGTCGATCCGATCAAAACGTCCCGGACGGCTGTTCTTCGTCTGCACCTTTGGCGCTGAACGTGGCTCCTGGATGGTGCCTTGCTTCGCCTCAGTGGGCTTTTTCGACTTTTGTCCCTGAGCTTGGCGCGGCTTGGCTGAGCTCTGTTTGGCCTTTTTCGCAGGCTGAGCTTTCACTTGAACAATAGGCAAATCCACGCCTTTGGGTGCACTCACCACTCTGATGGAATTGCCAATCAGCTTCTCAATGTCCTTGAGCAGTTTACGCTCTTCGCCATCGCAGAGCGACAGTGCAATGCCTGCCCGACCCGCGCGGGCCGTGCGTCCAATGCGGTGTACATAGGATTCCGACACGTTGGGCAGCTCATAGTTCACAACGTGGGAGACATCATCAATGTCTATCCCGCGGGCTGCG
>JBCBZX010000086.1:0-10779 GCA_039815105.1 Pseudomonadota bacterium | reverse complement strand
CGCTCCCGAGCTCGGGGGGCTGGATCCGGCTGAGGGCTTTGCGAATGGCAGCCTCATCGGCCGGCATATTGGACTTTGAGAACGGATTTTTCATAGCGCCTTTGTGCCCGGCAATGCGGCCAAGTCAATCAAAACCGGCGCGGCGAAATGCACTACCAATTGGGAGAATCGAACTCACGCAGCACTTGGCGTGTCGCCTCCACCACCGGTGTTTCCGTTTCCGACAGAATCGCAGCGCGGTCGAAACGTCCGGGATCTTTATTAACAGCTTCCCTAAGGGCGGCGCCAAACGCCATCCGCAACTCTGTTCCAATGTTGAACTTGCAAACCTTGGTTTTGGCCGCCAGATCTCGCCTCACCTCACTGGGCACGCCGGAACCTCCATGGATCACCAATGGCAAGTTGCCGGTCACAGCCTCGATTTCTGCCAAACGCTGCCGATCTATCTGCGCCGCCTGGCTTTGCTGCAAATGAACATTGCCCACCGAAATGGCCATGGCGTCCACCCCGGAGTCGGCGGCAAACACCCGCGCTTCATCCACCGTTGTACCTTGGGAGGCCTCGCCAGAATCATAGCCGACAAAGCCCACTTCACCCTCCAGCGAAACACCACTGCCATGAGCTATCTCGGCGATAGCAGCGGTCTCATCGACATTCTGGTTGAGGGGTTTGCGCGAGCCATCAAACATCACCGACGTGAAGCCACAATCAATGGCCTGGCGGCACTCTTGCACCGTGTAGCCATGGTCAAGATGGGCCACGACCGGCACCGACGCCCCCTCACCCAAAAACCGAAACATGGCCGCTAGCACGGGCAAGGGCGTATGTTTGCGGCACCCCGGGCCCGCTTGCAAAATGACCGGCACACCCTCTGCCTCGCCCGCATGAACGTAGGCTCGTGCCTCCTCCCAACCCAAAACCACAAGCCCCGCCACCGCATAACCATCACGCAGTGCGGGATCGAGCACCTGTTTGAGCGTCGCCATCGGCATCGAAGTTGCTTCCTATTTGAACTTGGCGATCATGTCCTTGATACCGGGTATCGTTTCAATCTGATAGGCATGAGTTGGCTGAAAGTACTGCACGAGCGAGCGTTGGGTCAGACCACCTAAAATCGTGAAGTAATACATCTCATAGCCGGGAAGGACCGCGCAGGGATGGTAGCCATTATCAATACAAATCGTTGAGCCATCTACGATGTGATAGGCATCGCCGGGCTGACCATCTTCGCGTTGCAGCATTTGCAACCCCGACCCGTGATTGGGTCGAAAACGGAAATTGTAAGTTTCGTCATGACGTGTTTCGTCCGGCAAGCGATTGGTGTCGTGCTTATGGCTTGGGAAGCCGGACCATCCACCCTGCCCCACCGTGAACAGCTCCGAGACGAGCAACCGCCCAACTTTATCTGCCTGCTTCTGCCCCAAAATATGCTTGATTTTGCGATGTGTTTTGGTGTCGTCGGACCCGTACTGAACGAGATCGAGTTCGTGCGACCTCACTGCAAACGGCTCCAGCACCTTGTCGTACTTTGCACCGGCAACGAACACTTCACACGCTTCAGAGGTGCAAACCAGCTGTGCCTTCGCGCCGGAAGGCACGTAAACGCCCTCAGGCTCGCCATCCCAAACGTCCACCCCCCGACCGCCCAAATCGGTTGCGGAAAAGCCCTCAATGTCCACTTGTATGGTGCCGGTGGCAGGCACAATGCAAGTCTCGTATCCTGGCACCTGATATTCAAACGCCTGATCGCGGGTGAGTTTGACGATGTTGAAATAATTCAACGGCACCAAACCATCGTTAGCATCCACAATGGCTTTGTTCTGATTGTCGAATGGCGGTATGTGCATGGCAGTTACTCCGCCAGATTGTGTGGATCGGTGGGACCGGGATGGTCGGCCAAGAACGCGTTGAGTTCGTCGGTGATGGGCATGGCAGGCGCGCAGCCAACTTTCGCCACAACGATGGAAGCGCAGGCGGAACCGCGCAAAATGGCCTCACGCAATGGCAATCCGTTGGCGAGCGATGCCAGCAAACCAGCCATAAAACTGTCGCCCGCCCCCGTTGGTTTTAAAGCTGTGACTGGATAGATGCCCGTGGCCAGCTCTTCCCCATTGGCGAAAGTGATGGCACCCTCCGGCCCCATTTTATAGACCACCAAAGCGGCACCTTCTGTCGAAAGCTTACGGGCCTTCGCAAGGCCTTTTTCGATACCGCCAGCCATGAAACCGAACTCCTCATCATTGCCGACAATCACGTCGGACAGCGAGCCTGCACGCGACAGAACATCTTCGGCCACCTCCGCAGACGGCCATGAATAGGGGCGATAGTCGACATCGAAAATAATTGGCAGACCGGCAGCTTTTGCCAATTCAAAGGCCCGAAACGTCGCACTGCGGGATGGTTCAGCCGCGAACACGGTGCCAGCGGTCACGAGTGCACCGTAAGACGAGTAGTCAACCGCCTCCACATCCTCCGCGCCCATCTCAAAATCAGCGGCTCCATTGCGGTAGATGACAGACTGGTGACCTTCGACTCGGCTCTCATACAAGGCAAGGGAGTTTCGAAACTCGCCGCTAACTGGTGTCACATGTCGAGTGCCAACGCCATATTTGCCCAATTGATTGGTGCAATAGCGCCCCACCGCATCATCAGAAACGCGGGTGACGAGATCAGCTTCGCAACCCAGTTTCACCAACCCTGCCGCGATGTTGGCCGACGACCCGCCCATGCCGGCCACGAAGTGTTCGGCGTCTTCAGTCGCCGTACCGGCTGGCTCTGGGCAAAGGTCCATACCCACCCGGCCAACAACCACAAACCGCTTGCGGGAAAGCCCGTCAATCAGGCTTTGAAACTCCAAACCCATCAAATACCAGGCCTTTGCTTTGGCCGTGTCGATTCCCATTCACTATGGGCCTCGCGCACCTTGGCGCTGCTGGACACTGCGGGCGTCCCGACTTCCCACCAGGCATGGCCCTCGGTGGTCCAGCCCTCATAGGCATCAACTTTCATCACCAGAACGGTGGTTCTGTCAGCCGCCTGGGCACGTTTGAACGCCTCCTCAAGCTCTGCGGGATTGGCGCAGGTCTCAGCAATGGCACCCATTGACCGGGCATGGGCTTCAAAGTCGACCCCCACCTGCTCCACCGCAGTCGGCGTGTCCGCGATCAGATTGTTGAAGCTCTCATTGCCTGTGTTGTTCTGCAGCTTGTTGATGACGGCAAACCCGCCATTGTCCAGGACCAGAACGATCATCTTCTTTGCGGTGAGCACTGACGAATAGATGTCGGAGTTCATGAGAAGGTAGGAGCCATCCCCACAAAAGACGATTGTGTCCCGATCCGGTTCGACCTGCGCCTGGGCGATGCGCGCACCCCAACCCCCGGCAATTTCATAACCCATGCACGAGAAACCAAACTCCACGTCCACGGTGCCCGGTTCCAGGGTGCGCCAGTTTGCCGTGACCTCCGCCGGCAAACCGCCAGCGGCAGCGACCACCCGGTCGCGCCGATGGCAGTTCCGGTTCACGACACCGATGGCTTGGGCATAGCTGTTCGGGCCATTCGCACCCATGGAATCGGGTGCTGTGTTCTTGGCGACGTAATCGGTCCAATCGGCGCGAAGGGCCTTGGCACGTGCGACCCAATCCGCCGCAGCTTTATGGTCCCCTAGGGCCATGGACAGTGCATCCAAACCAAGTTTTGCATCTCCAACCACGGGCAAGGAACGGTGCTTGCCAGCGTCGTGGCGGGCTGCATTGAGCGAGATAAGTTTGGCACCACGATCGAAAGCCGTCCACGAGCCGGTGGTGAAGTCCTGCAGGCGGGTGCCGACCGCCAGAATGACATCCGCTTCTTGGGCGATTGTGTTTGCACTGTCCGAGCCGGTTACCCCCACCGGACCAATGTTGAGCTCATGCGTATCCTTGAGATTCGCACGGCCAGCGATTGTCTCGATGACCGGTATCCGGTGCGCCTCAGCAAAGACGGTCAGCTCAGCCACAGCGCCAGAATATTGCACGCCACCACCGGCGATCAGCACTGGACGTTCAGCCGCCTTCAGGGCCGCAGCCGCGTCGGCAATTTCGTTGGCATCTGGCGTCTGCCGGCGCAACCGATGCACGCGGCGCTCGAACATTTCTTTGGGATAGTCATACGCCCATCCCTGCACATCCTGCGGCAAGGCGAGGAAGGCCGGGCCACAATCCGCCGGATCCAGCAGAGTGGCCAGAGCGGCTGGCAAAGACTGAATAATTTGCGCAGGATGGGTTATCCGATCCCAGTAACGGGAGACAGCCCGGAAACCATCATTCAGCCCCAGCGTCGGATCGCCATAATGCTCCAATTGCTGAAGCACCGGGTCTGGCAGGCGCGTGATGAAGGTGTCGCCACACAGCATGAGCATAGGCAAGCGATTTGCGTGAGCCAGCGCAGCAGCGGTCAGCAGATTGGCAGTGCCCGGCCCTGCGGACGCGGTGCAAAACATGATGCGCTGGCGCAGATGATATTTGGCATAGGCAGCTGCGGCAAAGCCCATGCCTTGCTCATTTTGCCCCCTGTAGAGCGGTAGCTCATCGCGGTGGTCGTAAAGCGCTTCGCCCAAGCAAGTCACATTGCCATGTCCGAAAATGCCGAAGCCGCCACCGAACACGCGCACGTCTTGCCCGTCTATCTCGATAAACTGTTGCGCCATCCAACCAATGATGGCCTGGGCCACCGTCAGCTGAACTGAATCAGTCGACTTGTGCGACACGTTTGACATGGAGCCCCCTCCCAGAAGCGAATTGCCGTACTCATTTTCACGTGCACAAGCGCCCATTGACCGCTTGCAAGAAACCAACGATAGGTGTTTTGCAACCGGTTGCAAAGTGCCCGGCGGCCGGTTCTGGGAGGAAACCGTGGGAACAAAGCAAATTGGCATCGGCATCATTGGCGGCGGCTATATGGGCAAGGCCCATGCAACCGCGTTTGCAGCCGTAGGTGTTGCATTCGAAACCAAGCTAAAACCAAGACTGGTGAGCGTCGCTGCGTCGTCATTGAGCTCTGCCGAACGGTATAGGAGCGCATTTGGCTACGAACGTGCCGCCGAAAACTGGCAAGCCGTGGTCAATGACCCAGACGTTGGTGCCGTCGTGGTGGCGTCCCCTCAGGACACCCATCGCGAGATCGCGGAGGCCGCCTTGGCCGCTGGTAAGCACGTTTTGTGCGAGAAACCTCTTGGTGCAACACTCGCTGAGTGTGAAACCATGGTCGCAATCGCAAAATCGAAACCTGACTTGGTCACCTTGATCGGCTTCAACTACATGCGAACGCCGGTCTCACAGCACGCAATCCATATGGTCCACAGCGGTCGCTTGGGCGATATCGTCTCCTTTCGCATCGATCACAGCGAAGACTTCCTCGCCGACCCCGACGCACCGGCCAACTGGCGGACCGAAAGCATGGAGGCAGGCACCATGGGTGATCTGGCCCCTCACCCCGTCAATTGCGCTCTGAGCTTCATGGGGCCTGTGGATGAGGTGATGGCCGTGGTGGAAACGGTGCATTCGGAACGGCCTGGCCCGGACGGAACTCTGACCCCGGTCACCAATGATGATCAGGTCAACATGATCCTCAAGTTTGCAAATGGTGTGACCGGCACGTTGCACACCAGTCGCGTTTCGACCGGTACCAAAATGGGCCTGCGATATGAAATTGTGGGGACAAAAGGCGCGCTTCGCTTCGACCAGGAAGAACAGAACCAGTTGCATTTCTACAGCGCTGACGATGCACCGGAAGAGCGCGGTTTCCGCCGCATCCTGTCGGGGCCGCAACACCCTGATTATCTGATGTTCAACCAAGGCGAAGGCCATGGCACCGGCTATGTGGACCAGATCATCATGCAAGCCGCAGCTTTCCTAAAAGCTATTGAGACCGGCGACACCGCTCGCCCTAATTTCGAGGATGGCCTGGCGGTCGCCCGTGTGTGCGATGCCGCCCTCAGATCATCCAAAACCCGGTCGTGGCAGACCGTCAAAACCAGTTAGAAGGCCATTGCTATGACCATTCGCATCGGCAACGCACCCTGCTCTTGGGGTGTTGAATTTGCAAATGACGACCGCAACCCACCATGGCAGCAAGTCCTCAAGGAATGCGCAGAGGCGGGCTACAAAGGCATAGAACTTGGTCCGGTCGGCTATATGCCGGAAGACCCGGCGATCCTTAAGGACGGTCTGGCCGAGCACGACCTGGAGCTCATTGGCGGCGTTGTGTTCCGCGCTTTCCACGACCCGGACGCCTGGGACGATGTGATGGATGGTGCCGTGCGAACGTGCAAGGCGCTCAAAGCCCACGGCGCAGAACATCTGGTGCTGATCGATTCCATCTCCCCTCGCCGCGCGCCCACCGCAGGCCGATGGAGCGAAGCCGAACAGATGGACCAAATGGAGTGGGACAAATATGTCGAGCGCATTCGCACCGTCGCCCGGATGGGCAGCGAAGAATATGGCCTAACCGTTGGCATCCACGCCCACGCAGCAGGCTTCCTGGATTTCGAGCCCGAGCTGGACCGTCTGCTGGATGAGATTGACGAAAGCGTATTGAAAATCTGCTTCGACACTGGCCACCATTCCTATGCGGGTTATGACCCTGTCGCCTTCATGGCACGCCGCATAGACCGCATTTCCTACATGCATTTCAAAGACATCGATCCGAAAGTGAAGGCAGATGTGATTGCAAAGCGCACCGGCTTCTACGACGCCTGCGGCCAGGGGATATTCTGCAATTTGGGAGATGGCGACGTGCAATTTCCCACGGCTCGACAAATTCTGCTTGACCACGGCTTTAAGGGTTGGTGCACGGTCGAACAGGACTGCGACCCCACTCTGCCGGGTACACCTATGGAAGATGCCCGGGCCAATCGGGAATATCTGCAATCAATCGGCTTTTAGACGGCGTGTGAGGGAGAGCATTATGGCAAAACTCAATTGGGGCATGATCGGCGGCGGCGAAGGCAGCCAAATCGGCCCAGCCCACCGCCTCAGCGCTGGCCTGGACGGCCATTTCAACTTCGCTGCCGGCTCATTAGATGCCGATGCCGATGCCGGCCGCGACTACGCCCAGCGGTTAGGCATCGCACCGGACCGGGCCTATGGCGACTGGCGTGAAATGCTGGAGGGCGAGCGCAATCGGGACGACCGGGTCGACCTGGTGACCGTCGCGACGCCAAACGCCACTCACTTCGAGATTACCAAGGCGTTTTTGGAAGCTGGTTTCCATGTATTGTGCGAAAAGCCGATGACCATGACGGTTGAGGAAGGCGAGGAGATCGTGCGGTTGGCCGATGCCACCGGGCGCATATGCGCCGTCAATTATGGCTACACCGGCTACAGCCTGGTACGCCACGCCAAAGCCATGGTGGCCCGCGGCGACATAGGCAAGGTGCGCATGGTGATGGCGGAATTCGCCCACGGCCACCATGCTGATGCCGCCGATGCGGACAATCCGCGGGTGCGGTGGCGGTATGATCCGACGCAAGCCGGTGTGTCAGCCCAGTTTGCAGATTGCGGCATACATGCACTGCACATGGCCAGTTTCATTTGCGGTCAGGAAGTTACCTCCCTTTCGGCAGATTTTGTGTCCGGCATTGAGAGCCGCACGCTTGAAGATGATGCGATGGTGAACTTCCGCATGGATGGCGGCACCGCAGGGCGGTTGTGGACATCCTCCATCGCCATCGGCCGCCAGCACGGGCTAGCCATCCAGATATTCGGCGAGACGGGTGGCTTGCGCTGGAGCCAGGAGCAACCCAACCAACTATATTACACACCGGTGGGCGGTCGCACGCAGATCATCGAGCGCGGCGAAAGTGGCCTTTCGCCCGAAGCCGATCGCACAACCCGCGTCACAATTGGCCATGCTGAGGGCATGCCCCTCGCCTTTGCCAACATCTATCTTGATCTGGCAGAGGCCATTGCAGCGGACAAAGAAGGCCGGGCGATTGATGGCGCAGCGGATATGTACCCCCGTGCCAAGGATGGCTTGCGGTCGATGGCAGCGGTGCATGCAGCGGTCAGTTCCGCATCCAATAAGGGCCGATGGATGGACGCGAGACCACCGATGTTTCGCTAGCCTTCAAGACTGGCGGCACTGGTCAAGTGCTGCGCTCAACAAGTCTGCCTTCGAACAAGCGGGCTTGCGGCGCAATGTCCTGGCCATCCAGCAATTCGAGCAGCCGCTCTACCGACGCGCCAATGATCTCTTCAAGCGGCTGATGAACGGTTGTGAGCGAGATGTTCTGCCAACTCGCCATTGCCATATCGTTGAAACCGACAATGCCCACATCATTCGGAACCTTTAGACCCGCATCCTGCAAAGCACTCATAGCACCCACTGAGAGCACATCATCACCGCAGAAATAGCCCTGCGCCAGTGGTTGGTCAGCACCGATAAGCCGCTGCATCTCCTCACGGCCGGCGGCGAAACTGTAGGCACTGGCATGGCTCACAGATGTTTCGACGCCAGACACGGCCTGGGCAACTGCGGCAAAGCCAGCCTGCCTGTCTTGGGTGGAGGTTGCAGCTGCTGGCCCCCCGAGGAAAGCGATCCTCGTATAACCCCTGTCCAAAAGCGCCTGTGCCGCAAGAGCACCGCAATGCTCATTATTTACCGCCAGAGTGTCCACCTTCGGCGCGCTGGAATATCGACCGAACGTATGAACCGTTGGAATTTGTGACTTCGCAAAGGAAACCACCAGGTCTGGCGACAAGGTTGAAGAGGCAATGATAATGCCGTCCACCGAGTAGCTGCGGAGCATCTCAACAGGGTCGGTGTTGGGTTCGGCGTCCCCCAAATTTACAAGCAGAGGCCTATATCCAGCGGACTGAATGGCCCTGGTGAACTGGTCAAATACCTCAAGGAAGATCGGGTTTCGAAAATTGTCCGACACAAGACCGATGAGACGCGTTCGACGCGTGGTCAGACTGGATGCGAACACGCTGGGCCGGTAACCCAATGCATCTGCCGCCTCCATGACCTTACGGCGTGTCTGATCCGACACCGATGCCCCGGTGGTAAATGTACGCGAAACGGCCGAGCGCGAAACGCCCGCCAGAACGGCCACATCCTTCAAAGTTGCGGTCAATACTTTCTCCCGCCTCCACTATCGACTGGGGGCAGAAAATTGCAACCGGTTGCAACCGAGATTACCTCAAAGTTGGCCGATCAGATGGCCTGGGGCTGCAAAACCACCTTTGGCACCGACAGCTTATTGTTGCGCATATCAACGAAAGCCTGCGGGCCGTCTGCTAAAGATCGCTCTTCTATCCAGCTCAAATCACCGAGCGAACCGTCAAACAAAGCATTGGCTGTCTCGCGAAAATCGCGCTTAGTGTAGGTATATGTTCCCAGGAACGCGATCTCCTGCAGCGTCATACGCCGCACGTCGAGGCCTGCTCCGCCACCGCCAAGACCGATATGTGCGATGACGCCGCCGGGCGCCGCAACCGCGCTCGCCAGCGCACGGGTGGCCTCGAAACCCACGGCATCCACAACACAATGAAATTGCTGGCCGTCGGCAACTTTGGAAACCACGTCAAAACCTTGCCCGCGCAACGCATCGTGGCGCAGATCGTTCGTCTCTGCCACTGTGACGGCGCCGTAGCCCTGCGCCCGCGCGGCCAAGGCAGCACCCATGCCGATGGCCCCACCACCGATCACCAACACATTTGCATCAGCCAATCGGCCGAGCAGCAGCGCGCACAGGCGAAGTGCGTGCCAGCCGCAGGCAACGGGCTCAACCAGGCAGGCTTGCACAGCGGTGACGTGGTCGGGAACCACCATCAGATTCTGCACCGGCATGGCAAGTTGCTGCGCAAACGCCCCCTCCCGCGGTGGCATGGAGATGATTTGCCGGTCCGGACAAATGTTCTCCTTGCCCGCCTTGCTGGCTGCACTGTTGGGGTTTGTGACCAGCGGGTTCACGGTCACCCGCTTGCCCACCCATTGGACAGGGCCATCAATTACGGTACCCGCCGCTTCGTGCCCCAAGATGAGCGGCGCAGGGCGGCGGTCGTCATGGCCCAGATACGCGTGCATGTCAGAGCCGCAAATACCGACAGCTTCCACCTGGATGAGCGCATCGCCTTCATGGAGTTGCGGGTCCGGCACTTGGCGGATTTCGAGGCTTTCAGGCCCTGTATAAACAAGCGCTTTCATTTCGCGGTGAAACCCCCATCAACATAAAGCAGTTGCCCGGTTACATAGTCGGACGCAGGCGATGACAAAAATACCGCAGGACCAACAATGTCACTTAGCTTGCCATTGCGTCCGATCGCAGTTTGGGCCGCATTTCTGGCCGCAAGCTCTTCATTGTCAAACACTGCGGCTGTAAGTTCAGTAGGGAAAAAGCCAGGGCCCAACGCGTTGCACATTATGCCGTGGGGCGACCAGGCCTCGGCCATGGCCCGCGTCATCTGCGCAACGCCGCCCTTTGCTGACCCATAGGCAATGGAGTTGGCAAAGGCGCGGTTGCTTTGCAGGGACCCAATATTGATCACGCGGCCCCAGCCACGCTCTTTCATCGTTGGCACAAAGGCCTGCGCCGTGAAAAAAGGTGCTGTCAGATTGAGTTGAAGGGTGCGGTGCCAACCATCAGAATCCACTTCATCGGCGGGCTGTCGCATATTAATCCCAACCGCGCTGACGATAATGTCAGGCATCATATCGCGCTCTTGGCAAAAATCGTGCAATTGCTGGACTGCGGTGGGCTCCATGAGATCAACCGGCAGATATGCGCCTGCCCTGT
>JBCBZX010000134.1:0-7819 GCA_039815105.1 Pseudomonadota bacterium | reverse complement strand
TGTGCAAAAGACCCTGACTGACCGCCAGGTCGCAGTAACGCAGAGCCCGCTCCACCAATTCATCCCTGGTCACGATAGGCCGCAACTCCCCCCATAGCGCAATCCCTTCTAGCAGAGTGCCGGAAACATTCATCCGGGGCTTGCCCAAAGAGAGTGTGGCGTCGAGATGAAAATGCGCGTCACAGAAGGCAGGGCTCACCAGCCGGTCCGTCGCATCAATTGTCGCCGCCGCCTCCGCAATAAGCGACTTTTCGATGGCCGCGATCTTGCCGCTGACGATGCCAATGTCGAAGCCCGTTCGATCCGCGGCAGACGCACGGGTCGCGAGGTTTGCATTGCGAATTATCAAATCGAACATGGGCTTGGTCCAATCCTGTCTGAACTAACGCTCGCCACGGCGGAACGGCTGCATGAGCGCCTGAGGCACCCGCGCACGGCGGGCCATAAGCGCCAGAGCGGCAATCGATAATATATACGGGATCATCAAGAATATCTGATAGGGCACCACGCCGCTCAGAACCGTCTGAAGCCGAAATTGAAAGGCGTCGAAAAAGGCGAAAAGCAATGCCCCCAACAAAGCACGCGACGGCCTCCAGGTGGCAAACACGACCAGTGCGATGCAAATCCAGCCACGTCCCTGAACCATGGTTGGAAAGAAGCTGTTGAACGCAGACAGGGTCAGGAATGCTCCGCCCACCGCCATCAGGGCGCTGCCAACAATCACGCAACCATAGCGAACATAGATCGGATTCACGCCTTGGGCTTCTGCAGCGTGTGGGTTATCACCGGTCATACGGATGGCAAGCCCCAAGGGCGTTTTGAAAATCGTGTAGCCAAGCACAATGGCCAGCAAAATCGCGACATAGGTTGGTGTGGTCTGGGTGAACAGAGCCGGGCCAATGAATGGCACGTCGCTCAACCCCGGAATGGCGATGGGCTGAAATGCCTCCACCGTTGGCGGCGTGCCGGACACCGGCACAATCAATCGAAAAAGATAGTAGCTGAAACTGGCTGAAAACAGCGTAACCCCAAGGCCAGACACATGTTGGGACAGGCCCAGCGTGACCGTAAGCGCTGCGTGCAAGACACCGAAAACGCCGCCGGAGATGGCCGCCACCAATACGCCCGTCCAAAGGTCAGCACCATTGTAAACCGCCAGCCAGCCAATCATGGCACCAAAGGTCATGATCCCTTCAATGCCCAAATTGAGCACTCCGGCCCGCTCGCACAAAAGCGCCCCCAACGTGCCAAAGATCAACGGCGTTGCTATGCGCAACACCGCCGCCCAAAGCCCGGCCGATGCCAGTATGTCGACGATCTCGCTCATCTGCGTATCCGGTACTGAGTGAAAAATACGGCGACCAGCATGCACAGCAATGACAGCGCCACCGTCACATCCGCAATGTAAGTCGGGACGCTCATGGCCCGACTCATACTGTCAGCACCAACAAATATGGCGGCGATGAAGAGCGCGGAAAAAACAACACCAATCGGGTGCAGATTGGCCAACATGGCCACTACGATACCTGAATAGCCAAAACTTGGCGACAATTCGGTGGTGACGTAACCCTGTACGCCCATGACCTCTATCGCGCCTGCCAGCCCCGCTGCGCTGCCCGAAATCATCGCCACGATCACAAGTGTTTTGGTAAAGGGAACACCGGCAAATTTGGCAGCCGGCGCGTTAAAACCTGCCGCCCGGGAGTGAATGCCGAAAACGGTGCGCGACTGAACAAAGTAGATCACCAGCGCCAGCGCAATGCCAATCAGCAAGCCAACATGAAGCCGCGAGCGCGACACCAAACGTGGCAGCATCGCGTCATCAGCGACGGGTGCGGACTGCGGCCAACCGAAGGCGAGCGGGTCTTTGAGAACCGTGTCAATCAACATGGATACAAGAAGGATGGCGACGAAGTTCAACAAAAGCGTTGTGACAACTTCATCCACTGAAAAGCGAAGACGCATCCAAAGCGGTACGAGCAGGAAAATCATGCCCGCCACTGCGCCCGTCACCAAAAGTATGGGTATCTGAACAAAGCCAGGAAACCCGCCAATCACCTGCGAACTCATGGCGGCAACGGCAATCGCGCCCAGATAGAGCTGGCCCTCGGCGCCAATATTCCAAAGCTTGGCACGGAAAGCGGTGGCCGCAGCCAGCCCCGTGAGAATGAGCGGCGCGGTGCGTGTGAGCGTTTCTGTAATCGCCAGGCGAGACCCGAAGGCACCCGTTAAAAGACTGCCAAAAGCCTCCAGCACCGGTGCGCCTGCCAGGGCGATAAGAACGCCCGACAACATAAGGGATACGGCGATGGCGATCACCGGCGGTGCAAATACCATGAGCGCGGAACGCTGCTCGCGCCGCTCAAACCGCATGGCTTACCCGCCCTTCAAGCGATCCGTCCAGCCGATCGCCAGACATCATCAAACCCAATCTACGAGCATCAGCACAATCAGCTTCCACCGGCGGAGATAGGCGTCCGCCTACGATGGCTTGAATGCGATCGGACAAGGCCATGACCTCATCCAAATCTTCGGAAATGAGCAGCACCGCCGCTCCCTGGGCGCGGGCTTCCAAAATGCGGGCATGGACCGCAGCAACAGCACCTTCATCCAATCCCCGCGCAGGTTGCGAGGCGACAAGTATCTTTTTTGGCTCGATCAGATTGCGGCCCAAAATCAACTTCTGCATGTTGCCGCCAGACAAAAGGCTGATGCGCCGCTTGGGGTTGGCGCCACGCACATCAAAGGCTTTGATGACCTTGTCGGCAAATGCCAGCGCAGCCTTGCGATCGATCAATCCATTGCGTGAGAAGGCTGGCAAACGCTCAAGTATTGCGTTCTCCCATATAGCCATTTCACCGATCACACCCTCATGATTTCTATCTTCTGGAATGCGGGCAAAACCTGCTTCAACTGCGTCTGCGACCTGCCAGTTCTGCACTTCACGCCCAAAAACAGACAAGGTGCCACCCGTATGCCCCGCTGTACCAACGAGCAATTGCGCCAAGGCAGCCTGGCCATTGCCTGACACGCCAATAATGCCCAACACTTCGCCTGCATGCAGCTCGAAATGCACGGACTTCAACCGCTCCACACCCTCTTGAACAAGCGTGACGGCATCGGCCTTCAGAACACATGGGCCCGGTGTGGAAGGTTCGCGCGTTGGACGGGTAACCTGCTGGCCCACCATCAGTTCAGCCAACTCTGACGCGTTGGTTCTCTCCACTTGGCGCTCAGCAACCGCCCGGCCATCCCTCAGCACAACAATTCGGTCAGCCGTCGCCATCACTTCATCAAGTTTGTGAGAGATGAAAATCAGTGACAGGCCCTGGGCAGCCATGTCCTTGAGCGTCGCAAACATTTGCTGGGCTTCAATATTGGTCAGCACAGCCGTCGGCTCGTCCAACACCAGCACTTGCGCGTCGTTGAACAGGGCTTTGAGAATTTCCACGCGCTGCTGCTCGCCAACCGACAGATCTCCAAGGCGGGCGTCGGGGTCCACCGCCAACCCGAACCGCTCGGCGCTTGCCAAAAGCTTGCGGCGGGCGCCCTCAACGTCAGACCTGGCACTCCAGATCTTCTGCGTACCTGTCATCACGTTCTCAAGCACGGTCAGATTGTTGGCCAGAGAAAAATGCTGGTGAACCATGCCCACACCGGCGGCGATGGCCGCACGGGGCTTGCCCCGAGGCAGTGGGCGCCCCATCACAGTGACGCTGCCTTCGTCGGGCACATAGTGACCGAACAATATGTTCATCAGGGTGGTTTTGCCCGCGCCATTCTCCCCCAGCAAAGCAACAATCTCACCACGGTTTACGTGCAAAGAGATTTTATCATTGGCCAGCGTGGTGCCAAATCGTTTGCTGACATTTCTTATTTCAAGTGCCGTTTCCATCATGCGGCCAGCGCCCTGACGGCGAACCGATGGTGCCAACGCCCTTCCGACTCAAGGCGTTTTGCCAAGGCAAATAGCAAGCCTTCTCCCCCCACGGGCGCGATTAGCTGGACTGGCAAAGGCAACCCGTCTGCATCTTCCCCAAAGGGCAATGTAAGTGCTGAAAAGCCTGAAACATTGGCCAGACAAGCCGTAGGCGAAAAAGCCGCCATCGCGCTAAAATGCGCATTGATGTCCCTGCTATCCATCGGGAAGGACCCTATGGGCGGTGGCGGTTTGGCAAGCATTGGCGCGACGATGCAATCCATGGTTTCAAACATGTGGCACAGACGGTGGGCGGTGTGCACGATGGAATTTTGGCTCGCCAACAGATCAGTGCCAGACATGGCCAAGCCAGCTTCGATGGCAACCTGTGTTATGGGTTCTGTTTTTGAGGCGTCGAGGGCGCCCGACGAAAACAGCTCAGCCAAATTAACGCAAACAATGGACGCGAAAACATCACCGCTGGCACGTGCAAGTGGGCCAAGCTGTGCCCAAGACACATCGGCGACGGAGTGGCCATTGTGCTCAAGGGCCCGGGCAGCGTCTTGCGCTGCCACGAGGTAGTTATAACAGGTTGGCGTCTCGTCGCCGGTGTCGGTAAGCAGGCCGATGCGCACTTGGTCTGGGGCCACTTGCGAGCCAAGTGCAGCCCGTTCATGACGACCAAGATTGGTGCGAACAGATTCAAAAGCTGCCTCGGCATCCCGGATGGAGCGACACACAACAAGCTCAGTCGCCAGGCCGCACAGGTGGTTTTCGACACCGGGGCCAGAGGCAACGGCACCCCTGCTGGGTTTTAAACCCACAAGCCCGCAGCAAGCCGCAGGCACACGGATCGAGCCGCCCGCATCTGTCGCATGGGCAATGGGTACAATACCCTGGGCCACGGCAGCAGCAGCGCCGCCGGAGGACCCCCCGGCGGTGAGATGGGGCGCCAACGGGTTCATGCAGGGCGCACCAAGGGTCGGGTCAGTTGCCAAAGACAGACCGAATTCTGGAACACTGGTCATGCCGAATATGCACAGGCCCGTTGCTCGAAGCCGATGGGCAAAATTACCATCAGCAGCTTCCACCGACGCCTCAGGCGCGCCTTGCAATGCACGCGAGCCTGCCGACACGGGCCAACCTTCAAATGGACCGCCCAGATCCTTCACGAGGAATGGAACGCCGCCGAATGCGCCACCGCCCGGACCCCTGTCCAAGCGCATCGCTTGCGTGCGGCCACGATCGGCGTCCATCCGCACAACAGCACCCAGATGCGAATAGTCACGGACGGCGACGATGGATGCTTCCATCGCCTCCAGAGCGCTCATTTTGCGGTTGCGAATAGCGCTGGCAAGCGCCAACGCGTCATCCAGCACTTGGTTTAGCTTGGCTCGCTAAAGTCCTGCGGCACCTCAAATGCACCCGACTTGATGTCCGCACGAACGGCCTCCATGGCGGCTTCCGCTTCAGCACCCGCAATGCCCGGCGTGTAGGAAATGTCACTGCCGCCTTCCTTCATCAGGCCGAACGCAGTGTAGTCTTTGCCAGTTGGGCTGCCAGCAGCAGCGTCGGCAATAGCTGCGTCGAGAATGGGCCGGAAGTTCCACAGCGCGTTGGCAAACACGGTTTCTGGATAGCGGGGTGTGTAATCGATTAGCGAACCAATAGATTTAATGCCACGTTCCTTGGCTGCATCGGCGGTGCCGATGCGTTCACCAAACAAGATGTCTGCTCCAGCATCGATCTGAGCCAGGCCCGCCTCGCGCGCCTTGGGTGGGTCGAAGAACGTGCCGATAAAGCCAACCAGATGTTTGGCATCTGGGTTGACCGCCATCACACCCGCTTCAAAGGCATTGATCAAAAGATTGATCTCGGGAATGGGGATGGCGCCCACGGAACCGACAATGTTGGACTTGGTCATTTTGCCAGCCAGCATACCGGCCAGATATGCGCCATCGTAGTTCCACGTTCCAAACGTGCCGAAATTGTCGCCTGATGGCTGGCCGCTGGACCCCATGACGAATGCTGTATCGGGATAGTCTCCGGCAACAGTGCGGGCCTGTTTTTCGACCGGGAACGTTTCGCCGATAACCAGTTTAACGCCCTGCTCCGCAAACTCACTCATGGCCCGTGGATAGTCGGTTCCGGCCACCCCTTCTGAGAACACATATTCAATTTTGCCCTCTGCGGCAGCGTCTTCCAGCGCCTTGTGCAGAACCGAGTTCCAAGCATTTTCAACCGGCGACCCATGGATGCCCGCGACCTTGATTTTCTCCATCGCAAAAGCACTGGGCATCAATGCGCTGGCACCCAGAGCAGCGCCGGAGGCAAGGATAGTTCGTCTGGATAGCCGGATGTTTTGGGACATTGTCGTTTCCTTGCACAATTAAATAGATGCCCAAAGGCTAGGTGCGTGCCTATAAATGTGTCAAGCCAAAGACATGCCTATTTTACTAGCAACACACCAGTCGTTCCAAAAATGGAAGTCGGCCACATCAAAACTACACGAACGAATTTGGGTGGAAAGCCGACACCCGCCGAAGGGTCGCCCGCCTGTTTCCATGGCCCAACGGACATTGTGGGCCGCAACCTCCTTGGCTATCTCAGCTTGGGCCTGCTCCAGAAAGTCGCGGTTGAGTGCCAGCCAACGATAGAGTGTACCGGCCAGTTTGAAGGCATCACGGGCTCGTGCCGCTTTGAGAAATCACCCCCCGGTGGAAGACTGTAATCCCCTGAACCGGATACGGCGAGCATAGCGTTCCGCACCATCCTGCAGGCAAATATCGCAATCTACGGCATAAACAGCTAATGAGCTGGCGCGATGTATCGAAATCGTCCAACGATCTTACCGCCTGGATTTGCGCCCAATGACTGAGCCCGCCGACCGTGAAAACCCCCTCGACACGTTGCGTCTTCACACCGACGACAGTGTGGTGATTGCACTAAAGGACCTGCCGGCAAGCACCTATTTGCCCCAGGTGCCGTGCTCGCTGAGACATGGCGTGGCGCGGGGGCACAAAATTGCAACCCGCCCCATCGCTCAGGGGGAAAACGTGCTGCGCTATGGCCAGATTATCGGCCAGGCCACACAGCCCATTGCCATCGGCGACCATGTTCACGTCCACAATCTGGCGATGGTCGATCACAAGCAAGCCCACGATTTCGGCTCAGCCGCGACACCTCTGCAACCAATCCAGGATGAGCGGACATTCCAAGGATATTTGCGCGAGGACGGCAAAGCTGGAACTCGGAACTATCTTGGCATCGTCACGACGGTGAACTGCTCAGGCTCGGTGGCGCGTTTCATCGCCGAGGCCGCAAGCAAGGACGGGTTTGCACAGCGCTTTCCGGGCATTGATGGCGTGGTGCCCATCGTCCACGGCACAGGTTGCGGCATGTCGGCGAACAATGAGGGGTATCAGGCCCTGTTTCGCACTCTTTCCGGCTACGCGTGCCATCCCAATTTCGCGGGCATACTTCTATTGGGCCTGGGTTGCGAAGTTATGCAACTCTCGGAATTGGTGGATGGTCGCCGCATCCGCAGCGACGGCAATCTGCGCTATATGAACATTCAACAGACCGGCGGCACAGCCAAAACCGTGCAAGAAGGCCTTGCCATCCTTGAAGACATGGCGGCAGCCGCATCCCTGCTGCAACGGCAACCTATCTCAGTCAGCGAACTGACGGTGGGCCTGCAATGCGGCGGCTCCGACGGCTACTCAGGCATCACGGCAAACCCGGCTCTGGGTCATGCATCCGATCTTTTGGTGCGGCGTGGCGGCACGACAGTCCTCTCAGAAACATCTGAAATATACGGTGCCGAGCACCTGTTGACCGCCCGTGCGTCAAGTGCGGCGGTGGGCGAAAAGCTCCTCGACCGGATAAAATGGTGGGAGG
>JBCBZX010000005.1:0-22851 GCA_039815105.1 Pseudomonadota bacterium | reverse complement strand
TTCTGGAACACTTCAGCGTCTGGATTCACAGATTTGACGCCCTGCACATAGCCGCAAGCAAATTTGCGAATAAGCGGGATGTCCATACCGCCAATGAAGCCGACTTTGCCGGTTTCAGACGCCTTGGCAGCCATCACGCCCACAAGGTAGGAACCTTCGTGCTCGTTGAAGACAACTGAGCGCACGTTTGGCTGATCAACAACCATGTCGATGAGGGCGAAGCTTGTGTCCGGGAATTCGGCGGCAACTTTGTTCATGGCTTCAGCCTGTGCAAAGCCGATGCCAACAACTGGGTTGTGGCCGCGCTCTGCGAAGCGACGCAGCGCCTGCTCGCGCTGGGCGGCTGCCTGCACTTCAAACTCGGCATAGTCGGTGCCGGTTTCTTCCTTAAAGCGTTCAGCGCCATTATAGGCTGCTTCGTTGAACGATTTGTCGAACTTGCCGCCCATGTCGAAGACAACTGCCGGGCCTTCGGCATAGGCAGCGGAGACCATCAGGCCCATAGCGGCGACGGTGCTGGCGATAAATTTGTTCATATTCAATCCCTGTCATAACGCATGCCGCTGGCATGCGGGGTTTAGTGGTCGGCCACATCTATGGCGGCCGGTTGCACGGGTTTTGCGCCAAACGCCCGCCATAGCGAGCCACGGCGTCATCCCGCCTGCCCCAAGCATTGCACGGCCCTGCGATGCTTGGAAGCCCGTTCACGCATCACATGGACAAGAGTTGGACAAGTGATATTTGCCCGGCTGAAAGCGGTTTGAAAAATCGGCCCTAATTATCGTGCCTGCATCCAAACGAGTTCAATTGACGCTTTCAAACCAGCCGACCGTCCGCTAACGGTAAACTATGGTGCGCAGATCAGCGTTTACCGTTGCCCAATCAAACTGTGGATTTTCGAGCTGATGGCCACCCATCCAAGCATCGCGCTGGTCGCACATGATGCCAAGAAGGACGAGTTGGTGCAATTTGCAGCTCGTCACCAAGCGGAGCTGGCACGGTTTGACCTCGTTGCCACCGGCACAACCGGCGGACGCATTGCGCAGGCGGTACCACAATTGAACATCAACCGGCTCAAATCAGGCCCGCTCGGCGGTGACCAGCAAATCGGCGCACTCATCGCAGAGGGCGAGATCGAAGCGCTGATCTTTCTCGTCGACCCCATGTCGCCCATGCCGCACGATGTGGATGTGAAAGCGCTTATGCGGCTTGCCCTTGTCTACAATATTCCCATGGCGCTCAATCTTGCGACCGCGGAACTCCTCCTCTCCACGGCTCGCATATCGCGGGTCGCCCCCGCCGCCCAAACCGACGACGACACACTTCAAAAGAACGTTTGAGACAATGTCCATTCAAACAGACCTCACCGACCCCACCAGTTTCAACTATCCCGTTCTGATCGGCGATATTGGCGGGACCAATGCCCGTTTTGCGCTCGTGGTGGACAGCCACGCGGCTCCCCGGCATTTCGACCCGGTACGCACCGCTGACTTCGAAAATATTGGCGAAGCGATTGATGCCGGCGTGCTGAACAAGACTTCACTCATGCCCCGCACTGCCATATTGGCCGTCGCAGGCCCTGTGGATGGCGACGAGATCGATCTGACCAATGCCCATTGGGTGATCAAACCCCGCCAGCTTGCCCGAGAGTTTGGTCTTGAAGAAGTTATCATCCTCAATGATTTCGAGGCTCAGGCGATGGCGCTCTCGGCCCTCAAGGATGACGATATTGAGACGCTTACAGACAATGAACCGGATCCGCTGGGTCCCAAGGTCATTCTCGGCCCGGGCACGGGTCTGGGTGTGGCAGCACTGGTGAATGCAAAAGGCGTATGGCTGCCTATCCCCGGCGAAGGGGGGCATATAGACCTCGCCCCTGTGAGCGAGCGCGACAAGGAATACTGGCCTTATCTTGAAACAATCGAAGGGCGCATGTCTGCGGAGCAAGTCGTCTGTGGGGCTGGGTTAATGAACCTGTATCAGGCCCTGTGCAAGGCCAGCGGCGTGCCGCCGAAATTCTCCGAGCCTTCACAAATCTCCGATGCCGCCATCAAGGAGGTGGACGAACTGGCCGACGAGACACTGGATCTATTCTCAGAACATTTGGGGCGCGTTGCCGGCAATCTTGCGCTCATCTTCATCGCAACAGGCGGCGTTTATCTTACCGGTGGCATCAGCCAGAAAATCATCGAAGTGCTGCGCAATGGCAGGCTCATGGCAGCATTCCGCGATAAGGCGCCCCACAGCGCCATGCTTGCGGACTTGCCAGTGTCTGTGGTTATGCACCCCCTGGCACCTATGCTGGGTCTGGCCGCCTACGCCCACGCACCGTCCCGCTTTGGCATGAAGACGGCCCATCGGCGCTGGCTGGATACCGATGAAGCCTGAAGCCGCCTCCCGTGTTAAGCGCCGCCCCTGTTAAGCGCGGCCGTGACGAGCTAGAACCAAGCATGGGCTCGACCGAACCAGACCGATTGCACGCGAAGGATGCCATGGCGGAAAACGGCCTGCGCGTTTTCCGCCGCATTATCACCGAAAATTTCCGTGAGCGGCCGGGCACATATGGCCTGGCCATCGTGTGCCTTTTTGTGGTCGGCGCCTCTAGCGGCTTGCTGGCATGGATGGTCAAAGACATCGTCAATGAGGTGCTGCTGGCCACGGATACCGGCCTGATTTTCTGGGTGGCTGGCGGCTTTGTCGCCGCTTATATCGCCCGCGGGCTGGCCGGTTTTCTGGCCAAGATTTCACTCGGCCGGATCGGCAATTCCATCGTCGCGACCTATCAGGAAAAAGTCTACAATCATCTGCTGACCCTTGGTCTGGATTATTTTGCCAAATCCCGCTCCGGCTATCTGGTGGGGGAGATCAATGAGAACATCAATTCCATGCGGCAGATGATCGTGGCTGTGCTGTCAGGCATCACGCGGGAAACCGTGACGATTATTGGCCTGTTTGCCGTGATGATTGCGCTTGAGCCGCAGCTCACCGGCATCGCGGTCCTGGTTGTGATCGTCGGTGGCCTGGCAACACGCAATCTGATCAAGCGCATAAAGAAGCAGACCGTCGCCCTCACCGGTGCCGTGGCTCGGGTGGCATCGCGGTTTCAGGAAACCGTTTCATCAATGGATATTGTGAAAGCCTTCACGCTGGAGACAGACTTCAGCAAAAATGCGAGCGAAGAAATTCGCCGCGCTGAGAAGGCCTCAAATGCTGCTTTGCGAACGGATGCAGCGACGGGACCCGTCATTGAGGTGCTGGCAGGCCTATCGGTGGGGGGGCTGCTGATCTATGTTGGCCTGCGGGCGGCGGGTGGCGATGCCGACCCGGGCAGCTTCTTCGCGTTCCTCACAGCGCTTATCATGCTGTATGATCCGGTGAAACGACTGCTTGCCCTGCGTGTTGGCTTTGAACGCGTCGTGACCAATGCCCGGATGATCGAGGGTATTTTGCGCACGCCGCCGCGCCAGAGCGACAAGCCAGATGCCAGGCAATTGAAAGCGCGGTCGGGACGAGTTGACTTCACGGGCGTTTCGTTTGGCTACGATGCCGCCTTGCCTGTGGTGAGCGATGTCAGTTTTGTTGCAGAACCGGCGAAAATTACGGCGTTGGTCGGGGCGTCGGGCAGCGGCAAGACTACGCTCTTGTCTCTCTTGCTGCGCTATTACGATGCCGACGCAGGCACGATCATGATCGACGGCCAGAACATAGCTGATGTGACATCAGACAGTCTGCGCAGTGCCATCGCCTATGTCTCGCAGTCGCCGATATTGTTTGAAGGCACAATTGGACAAAACATCGCCTTTGGCAAAACCACAGCCACTCAAGAACAGATCGAGCGTGCAGCCCGGGCGGCATATGCCCATGATTTCATTGTCGCACTGCCGATGGGCTATGACACACCCTTGGGCGAGCGCGGAACAAATCTGTCTGGGGGTCAACGCCAGCGCATTTCAATCGCCCGGGCGATTTTGCGGGACGCGCCAATCCTGCTACTCGATGAGGCCACGTCGGCCCTCGACAATGAAAGTGAAGCCAAGGTACAGGCCGCAATTGACGATTTGGCCGGCACGCGCACAACCATCGTTATTGCCCACCGCCTCTCCACAATTCGCAGCGCCGATATGATCTACGTAATGGCCAATGGGCATATTGTGGAAAGCGGCAAGCACGCACAATTGATGAAGGCTGGCGGGGCTTATGCGCAGTTTCAGGCCGGACATTTAGAGATGGCCGCCGCAAACGAGACAGGCGATGAACAAGCACAGGAACTTGCAGAGGATTTGCGCGCATGAAACTCGTTGTCACCGGTGCTGGCGGCCGGATGGGCCAAGCCCTCATCCGCACGATCGCAGCCACAGATGGAGCAGAGCTTTCCGGCGCCGTGGACCGTGAAGGCGCTGACTCCATTGGCAAGGATGCCGGGTCCATCGCTGGTCTGGGACCGATAGGCATCTCTGTAACGGACGACCCGTTATCCGCTTTTGTGCAAGCCGAAGGTGTCGTCGATTTCACCCAGCCTGCGGCCACACTTTTCTATGCGGAGCTCGCAGCTCAGGCACGCATCGTTCATGTGGTGGGAACCACGGGCTGCAGCGCCGAGGATGAAAAGAAAATAGACGCCGCCAGCCGCCACGCCCGCATTGTGAAAAGCGGCAATATGAGCCTTGGGGTCAATCTACTGGCCAATCTGGTCAAGAAAGCCGCCGCGGCCCTGGGACCGGAAGCGTTCGACATTGAGGTGCTGGAAATGCACCATAAGCATAAAGTAGATGCGCCATCGGGTACCGCACTGCTGTTGGGGGAGGCCGCAGCAGAAGGGCGCGAGGTCGACCTCACCGAGCAGGCCGTTCGGGTTCGCGACGGGCACACCGGGCCGCGCCCCGATGGCAGCATCGGATTTGCTACGCTGCGCGGCGGCTCCGTGACCGGCGACCATTCGGTCATTTTCGCAGGTGCCAGCGAACGCATAACCCTGTCCCACCACGCAGAAGACCGTGCCATATTTGCCCAGGGCGCGATCCGCGCCGCCCTTTGGGCCTTTGACAAAAAACCGGGCCGCTATTCCATGATGGATGTGCTGGGCCTTAACGACTGATTTTACAATAGGAAGACCATCATGTCCGGAACTCTCGTCCTCGTTCGCCACGGCCAATCCGAATGGAACCTCAAAAACCTGTTCACAGGCTGGAAGGACCCGGACCTCACGCCAAAGGGTGAAACCGAAGCGCAGGAGGCGGGCAAGGCGCTGGGCGAACGCGGCATGAAATTCGACGTGTGCTTCACCTCCATGCAAACCCGCGCGCAGCGAACGGCACAATATATCCTCGACGGTGTGGGACAGAGCGACCTTGAGACCATTCGCAACATCGCAATCAATGAACGCGATTATGGCGATCTCGCCGGACTGAACAAGGATGATGCCCGTGAGAAGTGGGGCGAAGAGCAGGTCCATATCTGGCGCCGCAGCTATGACGTGCCGCCACCCGGCGGCGAAAGCCTGAAAGACACGGGCGCACGTGTTTGGCCCTATTACATGACGCAAATTCTACCCCGTGTGCTGCGCGGCGAAACCGTGCTTGTGGCTGCCCATGGCAACTCGCTAAGATCGGTGTTGATGGTGCTGGAGGGACATGATGAGGACAGCATCGTAAAGCGCGAAATCGCCACCGGCGTGCCCATGATTTTCAAACTCAATGCGGACAGCACGGTTGCCGGCAAGGAAGTTCTCGGCGACGAAACCAAACCACATTAGGCTCAAGCAGATATGTCGAACATCTGGACGGAAATTGGTGCCAACTGGCCGAACATGGTTTTGGCATGGACCGCGCTCACACTGGTCGCCATCGCGCCGGGCCCAACGGCCATGGCCATAATGGGCATTTCCATGCAACGCGGGCGGGGTGCCGGATTTCTATTCACAGCCGGATGCATGACGGGGGCTTTCACCTGGGCAACACTTGCTGGCATCGGCCTTTCGGCATGGCTGACAGCTTGGGCGGCTGGCATATTCCTCCTCAAACTAGCAGGTGCAGTCTATTTGGGGTGGATGGCGCTGAAAGCATTTCGCTCGGCGCTTTCCAGCAATGTCCTGGACCTTCCAACCAGCGAGAGCCAGCGAAAAGGAGGCCTTTCGCTATACACGCGCGGCCTCCTTCTTCATCTGACCAACCCAAAGGCCATATTGGGCTGGGCGGCGGTCATCACGCTGAGTCAATCCGGAGGCGGCTCAATTGCTGTTCTGGTTGTCACCCTTGCCGGATGCCTGATCATCACAAACATTATTCACTTCAGCTATGCGGCTATATTTGCGACCCGCAGCGCCATGGCCGCCTACCGCCGGGCACGCCGTTGGATTGAGGGCGTGCTGGGCGGGGTATTTGCCTTCGCCAGCTACAAGCTGGCCACCAGCTAACTTCGGGCAAGAGACCGGCGTCTTCCAAACAGATAAGCATCCGGGCTCAGATCAATTGCTGCTCCGCGCATCACCATGGCTGTGGGGTCACCTCTGGCGATGGCCCAAGCCTAGGCGCATTCAACGCTTAATTGGGCGGCTTTGCTGTCGCTCTTCTCGTGGCTTTCGATCCATTTGCGCAGCGCGTCACCCGACATGGGTTTGGCGTACAGGAAGCCCTGGGCATCGTGGCAACCCAGTTCACCCAGCTGCTCCGCCTGCTCTTTTGTTTCAACGCCTTCAGCCAAGGTTTCCAACTCAAGGCTTTGCGCCATGGCGAGGATCGTTTTGACGATAATCCTGGCCTCCCGATCATCACCCATCTGGTTGATGAAACTGCGATCAATCTTGAACACATCAAAAGGAAGCTTGGTTATGGTGGACAAGGACGAATAGCCGGTCCCAAAATCGTCAATGGCAAATTTGATGCCCAGCGCCCTTAGCTCTTGGGTGATCTCACGGGCATGAGTGGTGTCGGACATTGCCATGCTTTCGGTAATCTCAAGCTCCAGCAATTTGGGGTCTATGCCGGTGCGGTCGAGGATCTCCAGAACCCGGTCGGCAAAGTCTTTCCGCTCAAACTGCGCCATGGACACGTTCACAGCGACGGGCAGCTTTCGCCCCTCCCCATGCAAGGCTTTGGCAAAGCGACATGCCTCTTCCAGAACCCAATATCCGATGGGCAAGATGAGCCCTGTATCTTCGGCCATGGGGATGAACTCACCCGGGCTTACCATGCCGCGTGTGGGGTGGTTCCAACGAACCAGCGCCTCATAACCCTTGATCTCTTCATTGGTGGTGCAAACCTTGGGTTGGTAATGCACCTCAAACTCCTGGGCCTCCACGGCCAACCGCAGATCCGTCTCCACCGACATGCGGGAGTGAGCTTTAACGTTCATGTCGCGGGAGAAGAAGACATAGGTGTTCTTGCCAGCGGCCTTGGCCGCATACATGGCCATGTCGGCGTTTTTCAGCAGAACACCAGGGTCTGCACCATCTTCGGGAAAGCAGGAGATGCCGATAGACGCTCCCACAAAGACCTGTTGCCCTTTGACCGTGAACGGCTCTTCCATCAGCTCGATAATCCGGCGCGAGACAATGGCTGCATCGTCGGGCCTGGCCAGTTCTGGCAGCAACAGTGTGAACTCATCGCCACCAATGCGTGCCACTGAGGCATCGTTTCTATCGTCCAGATCACCAGTTTCGGAGGCCCGCGAGATCATGTCCGCATCCCGAATGGTGAGACTGACGCGGCGCGCAAACTCCTTGAGCAGCAGATCGCCAGCATCGTGACCCAGCGTATCATTGACCTTCTTGAAGCCGTCCAGGTCAATGAACAGCAGCGCTCCCTTTCGGTTATTGCGCCGGGCAAGATCGAGTGTGCGCTGCAATTCGCGGCGAAAGAATACGCGGTTTGGCAGCTTTGTGGTCGCATCCGTATAGGCCAGATCGTGGATCTGAGACATGTGGCTCTGCATGGCGTCGATCATCTTGTTGAGGCTACGCCCAAGATCGGCAATCTCACTGCGCCCCTTAATCTCCATACGGGCACTCAAGTCACCATCAGCGACCTTTTTTGCACGACGTTCAACATGTTTCAGCCCGGCCATTATGCAGTTCACCAGCCAGGTCGCGACGGCAATCGTCAGCAGCAAAAAGGCGATCAAAGCCACATGTACTTTCGACAAAATCTCACCGGCCAATGTCATAAAGCCCTTGGCTTCCATTGTTACCAAGACAAAGATCGAGCGCTTTTCATCAAGGGAGAAGGCCTCAGCGTGCTTCCATGCGTTTTGCGCAAACAATACGTGCAATCCGCCTTCTGCGCGCACGGCGCGCAGCAAGTCGCGCTCAACTTCTTTGCGGCTGGACCTGCCCAGAAGACGGTTTCGGTCAAAAACTGGAATGCCGGCCTGATTGACGACCACCATACGGTGCACTGATTCATCGGTGGCCAGACCGTTCATGGTGCGCTGAAAGCGTTTGGAGTCGCGGTCTTGGCGAAAATCCATATAAGCCGCCGCTGCCGCGCTTGCGATCGCTGACGCCTGTGACTCTGCCGTGCGGCGTGCATCATGCGCGTAGCTGGTGACGTTTACAGCCAGCAAAGCCACAACAGTGGCGACAACGCAGCCAACCATGGCAACGGTCAGACGAAAGCGGATCGTTTGCAAATGGCGCGACCAGCCTTTCAAGTTCAGAAAACTCATGTTTTGCCCCTTCAGCCCGTGATCGGCCTTGATGCAAGCATGCAGGGCAAATTTTCCGAAAGAGTTTATGGTCGGCCGAAACGGCGCGTTGATTGGACCTTTGGTTAAGGAGTTGCGCCCAATAAATCTAAATTCTTGCCAAGCCTGCGGCTGGCTACAACCTTTTGTCGGGCCATAGGCACACATCGCTCAGAAAGCAGTCGGTGCATTTGGGCGCACGGGAGGAACAGATCTTCTTGCCAAACTGCAACAGCCAGAAGTGCCCATCGCGCTTGGCCCAGTCGGGCGATCTTTTCTCAAGGCTCTTGGCGGTTTGCTCCTCGGTTTTGCCCGCTGCCATACCCAACCGATTGCACACGCGATGAATATGCGTATCCACAGCAATGACATCTTCGCCAAAGGTAAAACTCATCACAATGTCCGCGCACTTGCGCCCAATCCCAGGCATGCTCATAAGGCCGGCGCGGCTTGTAGGCACAACGCCGCCCAACTCCTCCAGTAGGAAAGTGCACATTTTGCGCAGGTTTTTGGTCTTCATATTGTAGAGCCCGCACGGTTTGATCGCCTCGGCAATCTGCTCATCAGACAATGCCAGAATACCCTCCGGCGTGTCGGCCAGAGCGAACAATTGCCTGGCCGCCTTAGCTGTGTTCGCGTCTCGACTTTGAGCTGAGAGCATACAGCTGACACAACTTTGAAACGGGTCTCGTTGCCCCTTGGGGCCGGTGGCGCTGGGCGTGCGCCCGGGCATCGTATCGGACAATCGCTGATAGGTTTCCGCAATGGCGGGATCGTCCATCAGAGTTTCGGCGTAAGGTTTGGATTTGGCTTGCGACATGAAGACCAAGATAGGGCGTGTTTGTCAGAGGTCAGCGGCCACGCCCGCTTCCCAACCCAGCATCGCCTGCTTGCGCGTCAACCCCCAATGATATCCGGTGAGTTTCCCGGACTTTCCAAGCGCACGATGGCACGGCACCACAAAGGAAATTGGGTTCTTGCCGACGGCTGCGCCCACCGCGCGTACCGCCTTTGGCCGCTCAATGGCCTGGGCAATGTCGGAATAGGTCCGGGCGTTGGCCAGCGGGATCGACAACAACGTCTCCCAGACAGAAATCTCAAAGTCGGTGCCAATTAAAGTGATCCTCAAGGGCTGTTCGGCGTTCCAGTGCGAGGGGTTGAAAATGCGCATGGCCAAAGCGCTGGTGGTAGCTGCATCTTGACGATAGGTGGCGCGGGGCCAGCGGGATTGCATATCCTCCAAGGCCATTTTTTCCTCGCCGGCATCGCAAAAAGCCAGCCCGATCAGGCTGCCTTGGTTGGCCATGACGAGCGCTTGGCCAAATGGGCAGCGATGAAAGCCAAAATCTATGCACAACCCTTCGCCTTTTGCCTTCCAGATGCCTGGCGCGATCGCCTCATGGGTAACGAAAAGATCGTGCAAGCGCGATGGCGATGACAGGCCAAGCTCGTAGGTGGCATCCAGCAATGGCAGATCATCGTCCCGCAACAGGCGCTTAGCATGATCGAGGGTCACCGCTTGCAAGAACGCTTTGGGCGACAAGCCGGCCCAACGCTTGAACAATTTTTGGGTTGCGGTTTCTCCCAACCCCAAATGATCCGCCAATTCTGTCAACCCGGGTTGGGCCAACCAGTTTTCGGACAGATATTCAATGGCACAGCGAACAAGCGCATAGTCGCCATCCTTCTGCATCATCACATCGTTTGCGGGTTGGGCAACACCGCCATAGCGGCGGTTTGCGGGACTGTGCATGTCGTGTTTCATAGCCTGACGCTAAGACCCATGCGGGTCCCCCGCCACCCGAAACTTGCGCCCTGCCGTTTTTAGATGTTGGTCAGCAGCGCTTCAGACCTTAGCCGTGGCGAGGGCCTGGCCGAATGCCTTTGCAAAACTCTCGCGATCATCGGGATTGAGAAATGACCCTATGGCCACCTTTCGAGAGCGGCGGGCCGGATCTGCGTGCGGTTCCCGGGAGGTCAGTACCATGGACACGATGCCAATCTCATCATGGCGCTCAACCTGAAATCGGGTCCAGAATGGATTGAACTCATGGTGGGCTTCACGGCCATTGGCGTCGACCTTGCGAACGCGCAATTGGGTGCGATCCAGCTCCACCTCTTCAAAGGCGCGAGCCGCCTTATAATTCACGTGAAAGGCAAACCAAATTAACAGCAGGTCAAGCCCGCAAAACCCGATCACAGGCCAAGCCCCAATGGAGTAAAACATCACGCCCATGGAGGTGAGGACAATGAAAAGAAAAAGCATTAAAAGATTGAAGCCCAATGGTGCCAGCGAGCGATAGGGCACCAAAATGGCTGAGAACAACGTGCGCGCGGCAGATTGCTCCTCCCCAAACGGCCGATCATCTTTAAGTTCTATGTCCCTCATGGATTGACCATAGCACACTCCAGCCAGATCGAACCCCGGGCCGACCTACTGCGACAACGCGCAGCAGACGACCGGCAGCGCGCTAGAAGATAGCGGCAAGCGCGAAGATCAGAACGATGGTGTAAATGGCAATGCCACCCGCAATGAGCGCAAGCTGACTGTTGTTGGAAACAGTTTTCACGGTCATTTCTTTGGCCTGATAGATGAGCTCGGGCCAAGTGTATGACACGAAATCGCCTTGAGTCATTATGGCCTGAATATGCCCTTCATCATCCACCACAGGCACACGGCGAAACCGCTCGTTGGACATGGCCCGCAGCCAGTCGCGCACATCGTCCGTCTCCTTGGCGGTCCTTAAGTCTGACGTCATGATCTCGTTGAGCGTCGTCTTTTTGGCGTCGAGACCTTCATTGACCAGCCGCTTCATAATATCCCGTTCGGTGACGAGACCTTCGAGCTTGCCATTGGAATCAGCCACGACGACCGAACCATAATTAAGCCGCGACATGGCCGACACCGCATCGGCCACCGTGGTCGATGCCGGAAAGCTGAGGGGTTTTGGCTTATTTCCGAATTCTGGGCGGTCTTTGATCTGCATCTTGGTCTCTCCCTTTGTGAGGTGTATCGGAAGGCGGTGTCACTCACTCAGATAGAGCACCATTTTGTCTTCGCCATCTTCACAAAAAGCCACTCCCGAGAAGCTGGCCAAACCAAAGGCGAAAACCAAGCGCCGCCGCCTGCCTCGTTGCAAGTACAATCAAGACGAGTTGCGCGAGATGTTTCGGCGATTTTCCATCCAGCGGCCTGAACCTGAGGGCGAGCTGGAACATGTGAACCCCTACACTCTGGTGGTGGCGGTCGCTCTATCGGCCCAGGCCACAGATAAGGGCGTGAACGCCGCCACGCGCGACCTGTTTAAGGTGGCTGATACACCGGAAAAGATGTTGGCCTTAGGTGAGGAGAAGGTTGGCGAATATATCCGCACAATCGGCCTGTGGCGAAACAAGGCGAAGAACGTCATTGCGCTGAGCCAGATGCTGGTGGATGATTTCGGCTCAATCGTCCCGCAATCGCGTGAAGAGCTCATGCGCCTGCCAGGCGTTGGGCGAAAAACGGCCAATGTGGTGATGTCCATGGCTTTTGGCATTCCCACCATGGCGGTGGACACACATGTCTTCCGCATTGGTCAGCGCATGGGCCTAGCGCCGGGTCGCAATGTCGACGAAGTGGAAGAGATTCTGATGCGGGTGATCCCGGAGGAATACCTTTTTCACGCCCATCACTGGCTGATCCTGCACGGGCGTTATTGCTGCAAAGCGCGCTCACCCGACTGCGAAAAATGCGTCGTTGCAGACCTGTGCAAGTTCAAAGATAAAACGGCCAGCACAGCCGCTGATCTGGTGGAGCTGCCCCGATAGCGACGCTCTATTGCCCGATGGCGATGGTGGCCACACGTTCCAGGGTTTTCTGCCGGGCTCTCTCATTGTCGTGCTGTGCCGCGCCAGCGGCACCGGCAATAATAAAAGCTGCCAGCAAAATGCCGCCCAATGCTCCGTGGCTCACAATCATGGCCTCCGACATGAAGTTCTATCAACTCGCCGGAGAATGCCATTGGCCAGTCAATGGCAGGTTAAGGCGCTGTGGACTGGATGGATGGTTGCAGGCTGCGGAAGTAGTGAACCATCATGGCTGTAGCCAGAAATGGGGCCAGCAGGCCGACAAATGGCAGTGACAAAAGCCCGGCTGTCATAAGGCCTCCAAGGAAAATCGCCCCGCCATGACGCCTGCGAAGCGCCCTGACCTGATCTTCCTCAAGGTGGCGCCTGGCGACGAACTCAAAGTATTCGCGGCCCAACAGATAGCCATTGGCGATGAAAAAGATGACAAAGTTGATGCCCGGCAGAATGACAAGCAACAGGCAAACCAAATTGACCAGCAGCACGAGCCCCAAAAAGCGAATGGACAAGGCGATGGAAGTGCCGATTGGCAATGGCCGCCCCACCGGGCCCGGCGGTTGCGCATTGCCTTCAATATCGTCGGCAAGAGTGTCTAGAAACAAACCCGCAAAAAGTGCCGTCACAGGAGCCAGAACAAAGCCACCCGCTATCAACAGGCCCGCACCCAACAGCCAGCTCACTGCCGTTTCCGCCCAGGCCCAGGCGGCAGAGGTTTCCGGCGCCCACCGGTCAAACACGTACGCAGCCGTGGCATCGAGGGCGAACCAGATCGCGATGAACAGGGCGATGGAGGCACCCACTGAACGCAGCACCGCTCCACGGAAGCGTGGACGGGCTGCGGTGTTGAGGGCGCGAAAAGCGCTGACAAGCATGATCAAAACTCCTGAGACCAACTGTCAGATGGCCATATGGGCCAACGCGTACAAGTGGCTTTCAGGCGCGTAACTTCCAGACAGAAGCTAGCGGGTAAGCGGGAAGCTGGCCCGCGCCAGTTTGCAAATTTGCCGCCGTGTGGCATGAACCGGCGGCGCTTGAAGCTAAGCCTTGGCGTTTTCCAGCCCTGACGACTTCCCGGAGAAATAGATGAGTTCGACACCCCGCTTCGACGTGCTGACCGTGGGCAATGCCATTGTAGACGTTTTGGCCCATTGCGATGATGCGTTTCTGACAGACAATGACATCATCAAAGGCGCGATGAACCTTATTGATGCGGAGAGATCCGCTGCGCTTTTCGCAGCCATGGGTGATGCCCGCATCATTTCCGGCGGGTCGGCTGCCAACACTGCCGTAGGCGTGGCCTCTATGGGTGGTCGGGCGGCCTATTTCGGCAAGGTTTGTGACGATGACAATGGCGCGCTTTACCGCCGCGACATGCAGGCACAGGACGTCAACTTCGAAACCGAACCGCTGACCAGCGCACCCCCCACAGCTACGTCCATGATATTTGTGACGCCGGACTCCGAGCGCTCAATGAACACATATCTGGGGGCATGCGTCGAGCTGGGACCGGAAGACATTGATGCAGACCTGGTGGCCGCGAGCGCAGTGACCTATTTTGAAGGGTATTTGTGGGACCCGCCACGGGCCAAGGACGCCATTCGCCTGGCATGCGACATCGCCCACAAGGCTGGCCGCAAGACCGCAATCACCCTGTCAGACACGTTCTGCATTGATCGCTATCGCGAGGAGTTCAAGGAGCTTTTGAGTTCCGGCGCGGTGGACATTGTGTTCGCCAATGAGGCGGAAGCCAAGGCGCTTTGGGAAACGGACGATTTTGACAAGGCATTGGACTTGCTGGCCGAGGCAAGCGAACTGGCGGTGGTGACCCGCAGTGAGAATGGCTCCATTGCAATATCTGGTGCTGACCGCATCGTGTCGGCGGCAATCGCTCCCTCCAAGCTGGAAGATACAACCGGAGCCGGAGATCTGTTTGCCGCCGGATTTCTGTTTGGCCTGACACAAGGTCTGCCGTTGGAGAAATGTGGGCAGCTCGGCAACTTCGCCGCCAGTGACGTTATTTCGGTTCTCGGTGCACGACCGCTAGAACCCTTGGCGGATAAAGCGAAAGCGGCGGGCCTGCTTTAAAGTGGCCAACTGCAGTGTGGTTTGCTTTGGGGTCGCTGCTGCGCCAAGCAAACCAAACATCTTAGCAAAAAGCCCGGCTCTCGCCGGGCTTTTCATATTCCAACATGCGTTGGTCAGAATTTGAAACCGACACGGGCCTTGATCGTTTGCACGTTCACATCGATGCCGCTTGAGTCAAAATTATCGAAGCTGTGGTAGAGATATTCACCGCCCGCGAAAATGTTGTCCGTCACCGCATAGTCAACCGACGCACCGGCCAACCAGCCAAAATCTGTGAGTGCGCCTGCACCAGCATCAGCACCTGCAAATGCACCGCCACCAATCACCGATACAAGCGTGCGGTCAAAGCTGTAACCGAGCTTGCCTTTGACCCGTCCCACGTAGTTTAGATCCAAGGCACCGGACGATGTTGCGGAATAGTCGAAGTCCAACTCAGGCGCGAAAACCACATTTCCGTTCTGGAAATTGTAGCCGGCAAAAGCGCCGCCGATGAAGCCGGTATTGGTGGCAAAGCCGGGTGTCGGATTGAAGATGGCAGCGCCAGCGCTGGCGCCGATATAGCCACCCTGCCAACTAAAAACTTCCACACCTGGGGGCGGGGCAATGGGTGGTTGCGGAATTTCATCAATGGCGTCAGCTGCAAATGCAGCGGCTCCCATCGCTAAAAATGCCGCCAGGGAAATGCCGGCAAACAGCCGGACTGAGGGGGTTTTATGGGTCATTTTGACTCTCCGTTGGACGGGGATAACGCTTATCCCGCACCCTGAGTTCCACCGTAATGTGGTCGAAACGGAGCGCCCAAATCAGTCGTGAAGAGTGTTACAACCGGTTACACTTGCGTGGTGGTGAGCGGGCCACCACGACGGCGTTATGAGTGCAGGTGAGGGCCTGTTATTCGCCCGCTTCAGCTTCGGGCTGCGGAGCTTCAAATTTCGGGCCGCCCTTGGCCACACCCACCATTGCTGGCCGAAGAACCCGGCTGCCAATTGAGTAGCCGGTCTGCACCACTTCAACGACCGAATTGTGCGGCACCTCAGTGTTGGGTACTTCAAACATCGCCTGATGGAAATTGGGGTCAAACTTTTCGCCCTTGGGGTCCAGCCGTTTGACACCGTGACGCTCCATGACAGAAATCATGGCGCGATCGGTCATTTGCACCCCTTCCACCAACGATTTCACAGCTGCATTCTCAGCTTCTTCGTCCGGCACGGCGCTTACGGCACGGCTCAAATTGTCGGACACTTCCAGCATGTCCCGGGCAAAGTTAGACACCGCATAGGTTTTGCCGTCCGCCACTTCCCTTTGCGTGCGCCGGCGCAGATTTTCCATATCAGCCTGCAGCAAAAGCAGCTTTTCTTTCAGACTTTCAATCTCCGCATCTTTGAGCGTGATCTCCTGACGCAAAAGCAAGAGCGGATCTGTCGGTTTGGATTTGTCCCGCTCGTCAGGACCGGTGTCCAGATCCTCATCGTAGAAATCATCCGGATCCATCGCCTCGGGATCGTCAAAACCGTCCACCGAGCGGCCTTCCTCGGCCAGAATTTCGTCGGCGGCTCTTTTCAATTCGGCGCGGCTCATATGGTCTGCGTCAAACGGGCTGCGGGCCATGGTCATCTCTCTCAAACGTCGGGCGGGCAAGCGGCTGTGGCGCGCTTGGCGAATTGTAATTGGTCAGCGGCGGATATCAGCCTTGCGGCGGGCAAAATCAAGGCTGGATATGACATTAAGCCCGAGAAGATACCCCACCTACCCTAGACGCGCTTGCATAAGCCGGCTCAGCGTTTGGGCAGTGTAATCTACCACCGGCACAATGCGCCGATAATTAAGGCGCGTGGGGCCGATGACACCCACCGCGCCCACGATTTTCTGTTCTGCATCCTTGTAGGGCGCCATCACCACAGATGATCCCGACAGGGAAAAAAGCTTGTTCTCAGAGCCGATGAATATGCGCACGCCCTCCCCCGCCTCGGCCTGACCCAGAAGTGAGAGAATGTCGTTCTTGGCCTCAAGGTCGTCGAACAGGAGCCGGGCGCGGTCTAGATCTTCGGCGGCTCGCACATCCTCGAGCAATCGCGATCGGCCGCGCACGATAAGCTGCCCCGCAGAGCCATGTGACTGGTCTGAATTGGCGTCATCGCCGCGCACCCAGGTTGCAATGCCCTTTTCCACCAGGGCCGCCGCCAACTCATCAAGCTCGGCCCGGGTCTGTGCTCGCAAATTTGCAATCGTCTGGCGCGCTTCAGAAAGTGTTCGCCCAGCCACATGTGCATTCAACCAATTGCCGGCGGCTGTGAGCTGAGAGGGCGTTGTACCGGGGGCAAGGTCCAGTACACGGTTTTCGACCGAGCCGTCTTCGCCCACCAGAATGCCTAGCGCGCGGGTTTTCTCCAAAGGTACAAATTCGACATGGCGCACCCGCACATCGCGCTTGCCCACCAGAACCAACCCTGCTCCGCCAGCAACACCGGACAGAAACTCGCTCGCCTCCGTCAGCATTGTGTCCATGGAGGGTGAGCTTGCCGCCCGATCCAACTGTGCTTCAATCTCTCGACGGTCATTGGTCTCTGGAGCGCCAAACTCCATAAAGCTATCGACGAAAAACCGCAGGCCCGCTTCCGTCGGCAGACGACCGGCGGACGTATGGGGCGCAAAAATTAAACCCAGATATTCCAGATCAGCCATGACATTGCGCACCGATGCCGCTGACAGATTTTCAGTCAATTGACGCGACAGGGACCGGGACCCAAGCGGCTCGCCGGTTTCAATGTAGGCTTCGACCACACGGCGGAAAATCTCCTGCTCTCGGTCAGCCAGCTCGATGTGTGAGTTATCGCTTTTCTCAGTCATAAATCCGGTTCGTGGCTCAAGGGTGCGGCTTATATGTAGTCGCGACATCGCCGTTGAGCAAAGCGTTTGCGGTGATGCAGTTCAGTGTCCTAAGACAGCGCTAACTCAAAGGACAAATATCATGACACATCGTCCCTCCGGTCGCGCCGCCAATGCCATGCGCACCATCACCATGGAACCCGGCTTTGCCCCCCAAGCCGAAGGGTCTTGCCTGATCAAATGCGGCAACACCCATGTTCTGTGCACAGCCTCGTTGGAGGAACGCGTGCCACCATGGCTACGGGGCGGAGGCAAGGGCTGGGTTACAGCAGAATATGGCATGCTGCCCCGGGCCACCAATGAACGCATGCGCCGTGAAGCCAGTTCCGGCAAGCAATCGGGTCGGACGCAGGAAATTCAGCGCCTGATCGGCAGGTCGTTGCGCGCTGTGGTGGATATGCACGCCCTTGGCGAGCGCCAGATCACGCTGGATTGCGATGTCATTCAGGCCGATGGCGGCACCCGTACAGCCTCCATCACAGGCGCCTATGTTGCGCTGGCGCAATGCATCAAATGGATGGAAGCGCGCCAGATGGTGATGCCAGGCAAAGTGCTCACCGACAATGTGGCGGCCATCTCCTGCGGCATCTATAAGGGAACGCCTGTTCTCGATCTCGACTATCCGGAAGACAGCGATGCCGACACGGACGCCAATTTCGTCATGACCGGGCGCGGCGGCATTGTGGAAATCCAAGGCACGGCGGAGGCCGAACCTTTCTCCGAAGACGAGTTCACGGCACTGATGGGGCTGGCCAAGGCCGGCATTGCGGACCTTGTGTCAGCCCAGAATGCCGCGCTTGAGACTGACTGATGGCCCGCAAGCTGGAAAGGGGCCAGCGTTTGGTCCTCGCCACCCACAATGCCGGCAAGCTGCGTGAGGTCCGCGAACTGATCGGGCCATTTGGCATTGATGTTGTGAGCGCGGGCGAACTGGGCCTGCCCGAGCCGGAGGAAACGGGCACCACATTCGAAGCCAATGCCAAGACCAAAGCCATGGCGGCAGCGCTGGCCACCAATTTGCCCGCTTTGTCTGACGATAGCGGCCTGGAGGTGGATGCACTGGACAAGCGCCCGGGGGTTTACACCGCCGATTGGGCAGAGAAGCCAGAGGGCGGTCGTGATTTTGCCATGGCCATGCAACTGGTGGAGAACATGCTTGCCGAGAAGGGCATTACAAACCCGGCTGACCGCACGGGCCGTTTTGCCGCCACCCTATGTCTTGCCTGGCCGGATGGGCATTGCGACTTCTTTCGTGGTGATGCCGAAGGCACCCTTGTCTGGCCACCGCGCGGCGATGACGGCTTTGGTTATGACCCCGTGTTTCAGCCCGAGGGCCATGGCCGCACTTTCGGCGAAATGACAGCCGAGGAAAAACATGGCTGGAAACCGGGCGATGCGCACGCCTTGTCCCACCGGGCGCGGGCCTTCAAATTGTTTGCAGAGTCGTGTCTTGAAGGCTGAAAGGGCCCCTACCATTGGTGGCGGTTTTGACGATGGCACACCGGGTTTCGGCCTCTATATCCATTGGCCCTTCTGTGCCGCCAAATGCCCCTATTGCGACTTTAACAGCCATGTGCGCCGTCAACCGCCAAACCAGGCGGAGTATGCGAGCGCATTCAAGGCAGAGCTTGCCCATATGCGGGCGCTCACCGGCCCAAAGGCGCTTACCAGTATATTCATAGGCGGCGGAACCCCCTCGCTGATGGCCCCCTCCACGGTGGATGCGGTGCTGAGCGAAGCAGAAAGGCTCTGGGGCTTCGCTGATATGCCCGCTGGTGCCATTGAAATTACCATGGAGGCCAACCCCTCCAGCGTGGAGGCGGAGCGCTTTCGCGGCTACCGTGCCGCTGGGGTGAATCGTGTTTCCCTGGGCGTGCAGTCGCTGAACGATGACGACCTCAAATGGCTCGGCCGCCTACACAGCGCCGACGAGGCTCGCCACGCCATCGGGCTAGCACGGGACATCTTTCCGCGCATGAGCTTTGATCTGATCTACGCCCGTGCGCGGCAGACCGAGGATGCTTGGCAGGCTGAGCTGGAGGAAGCCATCGCCCTAGCCGCCGACCATCTGTCCCTCTACCAGCTGACCATTGAGCCCGGCACCGCGTTTTGGGGTCTGGCCGAACGGGGCAAAACGCTGATCCTACCTCCCGATGATGCGGCACACCTGTATGAAGTGACTCAAGCTGTGACGACGGCCCATGGCTTGCCCAGCTATGAGATTTCCAACCATGCCAAGCCCGGTTGCGAAAGCCGACACAACCTTACCTATTGGCGCCAGGGCGACTATGTGGGCGTTGGGCCAGGTGCCCATGGCCGTATCGCGGTGGACGACGTACGCACCGCCACGGCCACCGAAGCCAACCCTGAAGCGTGGCTAGGCCGCGTCGCGAGCTTCGGCCATGGTATAACCGAAACCGACGCCCTGACCCCAGATGAGCAAGCGGACGAAATGCTGCTCATGGGCCTGCGACTGCGTGAGGGCTTGGACCTGCCGAGATATGAAGCCCTGCGCGGCGAGCCTATCAGCCAAGACCGAGAGGCGCACTTGCAGGGGCACGGGCTGTTGGAGCGGCTGGGAAACTCGCGGCTACGGGCGACCGAAAAAGGCGCGCTGTTGCTGGACGCACTGGTGGCGGATTTGGCGGGGTAGTTGCGCCATGCGCTATTTCTCCGCCGAACCCTTTGCAAATGCTTGCATATGCATTCGAAGTTGCTCTTGTGGCGGCCCGCTACTCCGACCAATTGGGCAAGCACCGCGCGCGATGCATCCGTTTTCCAGACAAGCCGTCCCGCGCTCGGACTGCACGTGCGCCAAGCATGAAGCATGGTCAAAGGATCCATCTCGAAAGGCACCAACGGGGCACGCTGTCAAACACGGGCGCGGGCAGACCTCGCATGGACTGACGGTAACTTGTGCCGCTCCGATCTCACAATCCAAAGCGATTGCACCGCGAAACGAGATCCACAAGCCATCGGTTTCGTGGACCAGAAGACCTGAAGGGGATTGCCAAGCCACAGCTGACCGGCGTGCCCACGCTGAGAATGGAAAATAAGGCGGACCTTGAAACGGAAACAACGCCAAACCGCTAACCTTGCTGGAAATGGCGGCAACAACTCTACTTGACCACCTATCAATCGGATCGGGCAGGCCGTCATTTGCCTCCTCAGAAACCGAGAATACGGACCAAAACACTTTTGGGGCGGGAGACAGCAGGACCACAGACTTAAAGGGTTCTGCCAAGCCATCGTCAGCAGTCAGATAAGCGGTAGCACTCACAACAAGCCCCTGTTCGGCTGAGAGACTACCCAGTTGCTCAACTAAGTCGCTCAGCCTGCGGGTTCGCATAGCGCTCGAATCTACCGCCAACTACCGCCCGGCAAAACTGGTTGGTGCTGAGTTCAGCACTCTGGGCTCGGCGCCGGTGTACTCGTAGATCGCGAGTCCGCGCTCCGGGCGGCCTTGAGCGTTAAACCTGAACAGGCCTGTCACGCCCGTGAAGCCGTTGGCGTTTTCCATGCGGGCGGGTGTGAACGCTTCTGCGCCAAATGCGGCGGAGAGCCCGACGGCCAGGCTAATCGCGTCATAACCCAGGCCAGCATTGAAGCTCGGTGCACTGCCATACAGTGCCTGATAGCGCTCGACGAAGGCTTGGAACTCGGCACGGTTGCGCTCCGCAAACCAACCACCCTTCAGGCTGTTTCGGTTCGATCGGTCCGTGTACCAAAGGCCGGAGCCCAGCAATTGCTTACCGCTGGTGGAAAGACCGTTGGCGTTGAAGGCGGCCATGACGGACGCAGAAAAGCTGGGCTGATAGGGCACAAACAATGTGTCGGCACTGGGCAGTTGCGCCGCCACTGAAAGCACCGCCGCATTTATGCCGGCCTGAACGGTGGCTGATGCACCGCGAGGCGCATATTTGCCCACGGCTAACACCTGCATGCCCCGGGCCTGGGCGGTGCGCCGCAACTCAGCTTCAACCGTGATGCCGTACGCATCGTTGGGCAGCACGGCAACGATGGACTTCTTTCCCTGCGCGGCGGCGTAATCGAGCACGCGGCGGGTATCGATCTGCGGGGGGAACGAGTTGAGGTAAACGCCGCGGTCCGCCACAGAGGTGTCGGTTGTGAACGCCAGAATGGGCACGCCTGCAGGCTTGGACACCCCGGCTGCGGCGGCCACGGAAGCCGATAGAAGCGGCCCGACAATGAGCTGAGCGCCCTCGCGAATGGCCTCCCGCGCCAGCGTTGAGCTGCGACCGGACTGGCCCTTGGTGTCTTTGATGACGAGCTGAATGCGGTCTTGCCCGATATCGCTTAAGGCCATTTTGGCAGCATTTTTAAATTCGGTGGCTATGGTGGAGGCGTTGCCTGCGCCGGTTGTGGGCACCAGCAGCGCCACGCGCACATTCCCTGTGCCCACCACTTCGCCCTTTGCGGCTGGTAACGCGCCGGTGCGGTTGGCATTTACGTTTTCACCGTTTGCAGATTGTGCGCCTTCCAGGCCGCCAATGGGTGTCTGGCAACCCGCCAGAGCCAGAACCGCCGAAAGAACGAGCATTCTCAGCGCCGGCAATCTAAAGTGCGTACCATATGGCTGCGAGCTCGCATGCCTGCCGGCACGCCCAGTTGTTGCCCCTTGGAAGTTTGCGAACATGATCGCCATCGCCTAACCCAAACCTTCTCGCCCAATCTGCGCTTTGTATTACGCTAGGCGCTTAGGGACTGCAAAACGAGGCCAAATTGCAAAAAACCGCTGACAAACATTGCAAAATCCTGCTCCCTCTTTGCCGTCAAGCCGACGGCCCACCCACGTCATGACTGACGATCGGGCCATCAGACGCTACATGCTTGGCACCCAAGAACTGCAGGCTCCAAAGCTGGAACCAGCTCTCTATGTTGTGGCCACACCAATCGGCAATTTGCGAGACATAAGTTTGCGGGCGCTTGAAACCCTTGCGGCGGCAGACCTGATCGCCTGCGAAGATACACGCACATCACGCACACTTATGCAGCGTTATGGAATTACAACCAGGCTCATCTCGGCCCACCAGCACAATGAAGCAAGTGCCGGGGAACGCATTGCGGTCGACATTGGGGCCGGCAAGGCCGTGGCCCTGATCTCTGACGCCGGCACGCCGGCTGTGTCTGACCCCGGCCAGCGGCTCGTACAGACAGTTTTGGCAGCCGGGTTGACCGTGGTTCCCCTGCCCGGCGCTTCAGCGGTTCTGGCGGCTCTGGTTGGAAGTGGTTTGCCAACACAAGGATTCGCATTTCTTGGTTTCCCCGAACGCAAGCGGGAGGCGCGCCGCAACCAGCTTTTGCAGAACCGTGAGAATTATGCCGGTCAGACGG
>JBCBZX010000285.1:0-4012 GCA_039815105.1 Pseudomonadota bacterium | reverse complement strand
TTCTGACGAACAGCGACAGGCAATTATTCAAGAAGCATTAGATGTGTACGCACGAATGGTAGAAGCTTGTGTCAACTCAGGTACGAAAGAAGATTTAGCCCCCAATCAGGTTTGGTGATGTCGGCAATGCCCATGGTCGCCGGATCACCAATGTGCACCGGGCCGCCATGGGCCCACGGAAAACGCGACGATATCTCGGTGGCCCGATCCACGTCTTTGGTCGCAAGCGCCCGCATGGAAACAACCATGTGCCCCTTGAACGGACCCGCCTCAGCGAGCGGCAAATTGGTGCGAAACATGGGCACGGTGGTGTTGTTGGCAATGTGCCAAAGCTCGATACCAGCGCGGCTGAAAGCAGTCTCGAATGTGAAGGAGCAGCCCAGGGCAAAGGCCACAAGACCGTCACTCCAATGGTCCATCAGATCGGACACCTGCTCGACCAACTCACCGTCGCGATAGATGTTGTAAGACGGCAAATCGCGCCGCACATCAACATCATTACCAAGGGTATGGAAATACGGATCGCCAACCGAAGTGTGGCCAACAACGGGGCATGGACGCGGATTGAGCGCACAAAACAGTTCGAAATGATCGGCTTGAGCCCGAGGCAAAACGACAAGATTGGCCTGCAAACACCCGGCGGCTAGCCCAGCCGTGTGGCGCCTATAGTGCCCAAGGCGAATAGCGGAACGCACTTGGCCAGCTGGCGCTTTCCTCAAATTCTCGAAACTGATCCCCAAAGACCCGGCCCCCGACACAATCATCAATCGAGACTGAGGGTGCGTAAGAATAGGCTATGCGGTCAAATCAATGATTTTCATCTAACTGCATAAAATGTATTTATGCCTTAATTGAGAGCTTCCGCAATCGAGACGGCTATTTTGGCAGCACTTTCAGTTATTTGGCTAGGCGGGTCAGCCACATAGCTCGCCGTGAAATGCAGAGGCGTCGGCACCCAACCCGGATCAAACATATCCAACTCGCCTGCATCCACCATTGGCCGGGCCAGCGATTTTGGCAATGCCGAAACCCCCAAACCCGATGCCACAAGGCGCATGGCAGCCGACAGGGAGGAAGACGGGAACAGCGGCACGTCTGGCCCAACACGCGCCTGAACGGCTGTGCTCAACTCGCGGTAAGGTCGAGTGTTCTTTGCGTAAGTGATCACCGGTTTGCCAAAAAGCGCAGCAGCTTTGTCTGCGTCCCCCGGATAGGCAGACGAGGTGTACCACGCCAACTCGTAAGGCGGCAGCGCGAGATTATCGACCGAATATTCAGACACCGGCCCCAGCAGGAATGCCAGATCGACCTCGCGGGACAGGAGCGCGTTCCGTAGATTGATGGACACATCCACATTGAGCTCAATCTGCAGCTTCGGAAATCGCGAATAGAGTGCAGCGACAAACTCTGGCAGCCAGCTTTGCGCAATGGTCTCAGACGCACCGATCCGCAGGTGACCCTCAATGCCGCCGGGATCCACGACATCGCGTTCAATCTGGTCCGCGAGAGCTTCGAGACGATGGGCATATTGCAACAACATCTCACCACGCTTGGTCAGCTTGGCGGTGCCACTGGTTCGATCGAACAGCGCCGTTCCAATAGTCTGCTCAAGCGCCTTGATGCGCGCCGTGACGGCCGGCTGAGTGAGGTTCAAGGACTGTGCTGCTCGCACCACCCCCCCGGAACGCTCCACCATCAAAAAGGTGCGGAGTTGCTCGAAGTTCAGTCTGATCAAACCCGTATATCCTTGCCTGATGGTAACGACTGGCCGGGCAACATTGCCATCGTCAAATGACAGCGAAGCTGGCCTTTGGCTTTGCACCCATAAGGCCTGAACACGTGTGAGCCAAGATGAGTAAAAGCAGCCCCAAGGGCAATCCAGCCGGGGTGTCGACCTAGGTGCATGTGCCAATCATCAACAAGCATGCTTGCCGATGTGGGCGTTTGACAGCTATCTACACCCAGGTGCGGGGACACAGAGCCTTCGCCCGATGCAAGCGCTATCCCGGCTTACCCCAGCCCAGTTGCTGCGGCTGGGGAGCAAATTATTCTATGGAGTACCGGCCATGAGCGGTCTACTAAGCCTACTTGATGATGTGGCCATGATAGCCCGCCTCGCCTCCACCCAGTTCGATGACGTCGCAGCCCAGGCGGCGAAAGCCAGCTCGAAAGCCGCCGGGCTGATAATCGATGATGCAGCCGTCACCCCCAAATATGTCACCGGTCTTCCCGCCGCCCGGGAGCTTCCGATCATCTGGAAGATCGCAAAATCATCGTTCTTCAACAAACTGATCATCCTGCTACCAGTAGCTCTTCTGCTACAGGCCTTCGCACCATGGGTGATCACACCCATTTTGATGCTCGGTGGCGCGTATCTATCCTATGAGGGGGCAGAGAAGATATGGCATTGGCTGACGCCCCACGACGCTCACGCGAAAGAGCTCGCGGACGCGAACATAGACCCCGAACATCTTGAAGAGCAGAGGGTTAAAGGCGCCATCAAAACCGACTTCATTCTCTCCGCTGAGATTATGACCATTGCGCTTTCAACTATCGAATCTGACAATTGGATCACCCAGGCCATCATTCTTGCCATCGTGGCCATCGGTATGACGACCGCAGTTTATGGCACCGTGGCGGCATTGGTGAAGGCCGATGATCTGGGCCTTCGTCTGCAAACCACATCCCGCACCGCCGCATTCCGATCCTTGGGTCGCGTCATCGTGCAATCCATGCCGGGTGTGCTCACGGTGCTGTCCACCGTCGGCACGCTTGCCATGCTTTGGGTCGGCGGCAGTATTATCGTTCATGGCCTGCACGATTTCGGAGTGCACAGCCTGTACGATGCCATCAAATATTCTGCCGCCTATGTGAGTGAAAGCGTCGCTTTTGCAACCGGATTTTTAAACTGGTTCGTCACTGCATTTCTCGATGGCCTGATCGGCTTGGCACTCGGCCTGCTATTGATACCGATTGTCAGCACAGCGGGCAGATGGGGCCTGTTACCAGGCGCCAAAGCCAAAGACACGCACTAGTGCGAAGGGAGTGTGGCCGGAGGGCTGGTTGGCACATAGTCCCGCCCCATATCTATAGAACTGGGGCGGTTGGCGAGGGATAGGCTCGCGATGCGCGCAGGGGACTGGCTGACGATTTTGCCACTTTTAAGCACATACAATCTGGTTGGCTTGAGGCGGATTGCCTCGATCACATCAGCGGCCTGCAGCACCACCAAATCAGCTTTGCACCCTACGCTCAGGCCATAATCCTCCAGCCCCATAGTCTTGGCCGGATTGACAGTAATGGCATCAAACAATTGCTGCTTTTCATCCATCCCGCCCATCTGAGAAACATGCACGCCCATATGGGCAACCTCCAGCATGTCTGCCGACCCCATGGAATACCACGGGTCCATGGTGCAATCCTGCCCAAAGGCCACATTGATGCCCTGCTCCATCATTTCGCGCACCCGCGTTAGCCCTCGCCGCTTGGGATAGGTGTCGTGACGCCCCTGCAGCATGATGTTGATGAGCGGGTTGGCGGTGGCGTTTATCTCGGCCTCCGCCATCAAAGGCAGAAGCTTTGAAACGTAATAATTGTCCATCGAATGCATGGATGTCAGGTGCGAACCGGCCACCCTGCCCTGCAACCCGTGGCGGATGGTTTCTGCACTCAATGTTTCGATGTGGCGAGACATGGGGTCGTCCGTTTCGTCACAATGCATATCCACCATGAGCCCGCGGTCCGCAGCGATGCGGCAGAGCGCTTCTACAGACTGGCGTCCGGCCTCCATAGTACGTTCAAAATGCGGAATGCCGCCCACGATCTCGATTCCCATATCGAGCGCACGTTCCAGCGCCTTCACCCCATCGGGCGCGCGATAATATCCGTCTTGGGGAAACGCCACCAGTTGCAGGTCGATATAGGGTGCAACGCGCTCGCGCACCTCCAGCATAGCCTCGGCTGTCACAAGACGCGGATCAGATGTGTCAACATGGCTGCGTATGTGCAAAAG
>JBCBZX010000143.1:0-7521 GCA_039815105.1 Pseudomonadota bacterium | reverse complement strand
GTACACGCCGAGACCCGTGATCGCGAGGGTGCCCAGCAGCATCACGACAAAGGTCACCGGGATCGCTTTCCGCAACATTCAATTGGGCCGCTTTGCAGAAGAACAGGGCTTGACGCTTGTGGGTGGGATCGCTGCATCCGCCCCGCCATCTGCGCCCATTCAACAGGCTGACTATGAACGTCTCCGCGAAGACGTCCTTGATCGACTAGGCGAAACCCCAGATGTGCGTGCGGTCGTGCTCACCTTGCATGGGGCGATGGTCTCCACCGACTGTGAGGATTGTGAAGGCGACCTCTTAAAGCGCATGCGCGAACACTTGGGTCCCGACGTGCCGATTGGCGCTGTATTGGACCCCCACGCCCATTTGACCGATGCGATGGTCGATCATGCGGACGTTCTGATCTTTATGAAGGAGTATCCGCATACGGACGGAAAGGAGCGGATGGCGGAACTTCTGGACCTCCTTGCCCGCCGAATACGCGGTGAGATTCAACTTATCCCAGCCGTGGTCGATTGTTGTCTACTAGGGTTTTTTCCGACCACCGATGATCCGATGCGACGTTTCGTTGATGGATTGTCTGAGATGGAACATCGCCCGGAGATCCTCTCCGTTTCTTTTGTCCACGGCTTTCCTTGGGGGGACACTTCCGAAACCGGCGCGAAGATGCTGGTGTATTGCGATGGGGACGCGCACGTTGCATTGGAAACGGCGCAGCAACTCAAAACCCGGCTCTGGGAAATTGCTGCAGAGCTGGAACCGCAATTCACCGCGCTTGAAGATGCCATCGCTGCATGCCGCAAGTCGCGAGACGGTCCATTGGTGCTCGCCGACATCGCCGATAACCCTGGTGGCGGCGCGCCCTCAGACAGTACGTTCGTTCTCGAAGCCATGCTGGACGCCGGTGTAGAAGATGCGGCGATCGGACTGCTGTTCGATCCCATGGCTGTGAAGCTGTGTCATCAAGTTGGCCCGGGCGGACACCTTAAATTGCGCATTGGGGGCAAGATCAGTCCGTTTTCCGGCCAGCCGCTCGATCTCGATGTGGACGTTATGGACGTCCGGGAGTCTGCGCGGATGCAGGTGATCGAAGGCGTTTCATTCCCCATGGGTGACACTGCCTGGGTTCGCACGCGCGGTATCGACATTGTCTTGTCATCAGAGCGTTTACAGATGTACGCGCCAGATGGCTTTGCGCATATCGGTCTTGATCCGGCGGAGCGAAACGTTCTGGTGGTGAAATCGAGCAATCACTTTCGCGCCTTCTTTGGCGAGATGGTCAATGAAATCATCGATGTAACAACCCCTGGCGCGATCCACTTCAGTTTCCGAGATATCCCTTACAAGAAGCTGGTTCGGCCAGTTCATCCTCTCCAATGGGTCGACGGATTGAGTGAACGGTTCGAGGCCGTGGCCCCGTTAGGAAGCGCCGATGCCTGATCTGTGCATCTATTCCCGCGACTGCGTTGAACGGCACTTCACATTCGATGTCGCCATTCCAGCCATGGCGCAGGCCGCACGTGCGATATCTTCAGGCGCCGACGCGTGCCCGTCACGGTGTTCAGTCACGGTCTCTCAATCCGGTGGGCAAATGCTGGTCATGCCGGGATCAGCCAAAAGCCTGGATTACTACGGCATCAAAACACTTAGTATCGAACCGGGAAATCGGTCGACTGAGCGGCCGGTCATTCAGGGCTTCATAGCGTTGTTTGACCGAGCGACAGGTGCGCCTCGTGCGCTGATCGATGGCGCTGTCATCACAGCTGTTCGAACGGCTGCTGCGTCGGCTGTGACAACGGACTGTCTGGCAAGACCAGATGTTCGTTCCCACGGCATTTTGGGCACCGGCGTGCAAGCGAAACAGCATGCCATTTCGATACCCCACGTTCGCCCTGGCATTGAACGAACGGTCATTTGGGGGCGCGACTCGGCAAAAGCCGAGGGGCTTGCAGCGCATCTCTCGGCGGAACTGCAGGCCACGGTAGAGGCCGGCACGCAAGATGACGTTCTTGGATGTGACATCGTTTCAGCGGTGACCGCGAGTTCAACACCGGTGGTTCACAAGGACAAGCTTTCAACGGGCGCCCATATCAATCTTGTCGGGTCTCACACGCCTGATGCGCGTGAGGCATGCTCGGACACTATGGCAACGGGTCGGATCTATGTGGACAGCCGAGCCGCTGCATTGTGTGAGGCGGGCGACCTGCTCATACCCATCGCTGAGGGTGCAATCACAGACGCCGATATACATGGCGAAATTGGAAGCGTTTTGTCCGGTGAGGGGGGCGGGCGAACCAGCGGTGAGGACATCACCATCTACAAAAGTCTGGGAAACGCTTTGCAGGACCTGTTTGGGGCGTGCGCCTTGGTCGAGGCGGCTGGCGATGATGCTGTCAAGGTTGCGTTCTCATGACCAATCGCAAGCCCGGCCCAGCTGACGTCCAGTACTTCGCTCCGACCTACGACATTGGCCGGGCATGGTTCAAAATGGCGGTAGAAACTGCCGGCGGCGCGTTCCAGAGCTATTTGAAACCCGATCAAACTGGGCCGGTCGGCGAACCCTTGTCTATTGATGTGGGTTGGGTGGGTGCGCGCACAGCGCCCAATGTGTTTCTGTCTCTTAGCGGGACCCATGGTCAGGAATATTTTTGTGGTGCTGCAGGGCAGCTCCAGTGGCTGAACGGGCATGACCCAGCACATTTGCCCATGGAGATGGCTGTTTGTCTGATCCACGCCGTGAACCCATTTGGCGCAGCCTATTGCACGCGCACAAATGAGGATTTGGTCGATCTCAACCGGAATTTTCGTGATCGGTTCAACACCGGCGTAAGGGACGAGGTCTATCGGGCCGTGTTTGACCTGCTTGCGAAGGCCGAACTGGACGATTTTGTCCTCTCCCAACTGTTTGACGAATTCAACGCTCTGATCGCGCGCTATGGCGCTGGACTAGTTATGACCGCAATTGCAGGTGGTCAGAGTATGGACCCAGAAGGGCCGGCCTTCTGCGGCACGCAGCCTGCCTGGGAACGACAGATTCTCTTCGAGATCATTCGCTCCTGGCTTCCAAATGCCAAGCGTGTTGCGCTGATCGATTGGCACACGGGGTTAGGACCCAGTGGAGAACCGTCAGCTCTCTTCACCTATTCTGTCGGCACGGAACACTACAATCGAGCCTGTGACTGGTGGGGCGAGCCGCCTTCCGCAGACGCTCTGTACCAAGCAGAATCGCAGCCGAGAATCGAAGGCGAAGTGCGGCAGGGACTGGCTGATGAACTTACAGGCCTCGGCGCTGAGTGCATTCATACCGTCGTTGAAATCGGAACCGTCGATACGCGCGCGATCATTCCCGCGTTTGCGATTGATCGATGGCTAAGGTTGGAGTGCCGCGATCCCAAGGCGCCCGAGGCCGTCCGGCTAAGAACAATGATGATGGAGCGTTATAGCCCCAGCCTGCCTGAATGGCGCGAAAAGGCGCTGAAATCCATGGCAGGTTCGTACACGTCAACGCTTCGCGGTCTCTCCGAATGGCATGCAGACACTGAGGGCGGGTGATGACCGACGAGCGAACCATTATCATCGGTGGTGGCCCCATCGGCGTATCAACCCTTTATGAATTGGTTCGCCGCGGCCGGCCCGCCGTCTTGATCGAGTCCAGAGACAGTTTGGGGAGCGGCGCCTGTTTTGCCAATGGCGGTGTCCTAACGCCGTCTTTGTCTGATCCCTGGAATGGTCCTGGCGTGGGCAGTCACCTTGTGGCGTCGCTCTTTGCGCAGAACGCGGCCATGAAACTCCAGCCCCATGCCATTCCAAGCCTGACGCGTTGGGGAATTCAGTTCCTGTTGAACTCTCTGCCGAAACGCCACCGGGCCGCCACCCTGGCAAGCTTTCATCTTGCTCAATACTCCGTCGACCAAACCCGGAAGCTGGACGAGGACGTTGAGCTTGATTGGAGGCTTCACAGACTGGGAACGCTCAAAACCTTCGAGACCGAGGCGGCTTTCCAAGAGCAACTCACGCTCGCCGAAATGCTTGGAGTTGAGGGGCTAACTTTTGACGTGCTGTCACCAGAAGATGTGGTCCAGCTTGAGCCGCAATTGGAAACCGCCAGCCAGCGCATGGCAAAGGCCATATTCTATCCAGATGATGTGTCGGGCGATGCCCATCGTTTTGCCGTGGAACTGAGCCGCCATGCGCAAAGCTTGGGCGCTGAGATCAGGTGCTCGGAAGCGGTGCTGGAGGTGTGCTGGGAGCAGGGCCGGGTGATCGGTGTTGAAACATCGAACGGGTTTGTTCCTGGCCGGGAGGTGGTCATTGCCGCAGGCGAAGCGAGCCCGCAGCTGTCGCGGAAACTTGGTGTACGCCTGCCAATTGCGCCTGCGAAAGGCTATTCCCTCACCATCGATATGACCGGTTGGAATGCCCGGCCGAGCATTCCGGTGATTGATGGCGCAACCCATTTTGGTGTGGCGCCACTTGAAGACCGGTTGCGCTGCGTTGGCGTTGCCGAATTCACAGGCCGCGATGACCGTGTGAAGGCGGCCAGGGTCGAATTTCTGAACGAGTTGTTCGAACGGCTGTTTCCCCAGCTTTCTGCGAATCTCGACCCATCTAAAACCGAGACTTGGGCAGGTCTACGCCCCATGAGCGCAGACGGGCTCCCGTTTATTGGTGCGACCCAAAAAGAAGGGCTTTGGGTGAATGCCGGGCATGGTCATTTGGGCTGGACCATGGCCATGGGATCGGGCGCGCTGCTCGCCGATTTAATGACTGGCGAAACACCGAAGATCGATCCCCATCCATACCGTGTTGACCGCTGACGGTTTTTCCGACGACCCAGAAAGGAGGACGCAGATGATTAGACGCTTTGGAGATCCGCCGACCCTACCGAATGGCTCCAGTGTGCCATTGACGCCAGCGGTGGAGTCGAACGGACTGATCTTCGTTTCGGGCCAGTTGGGCTTTGGTTCAAATGGCAAGCTTGTCGATGGCGGCGTTGCAACCCAAACGGCGCAGGCTATAGAAAACATCAAAGCTGTTCTCGAAAGTGCGAACACAGACTTATCCGGTGTCGTGAAGGTTACGGGCTGGCTGGTTCAGCCGGAAGACTTTCCCGAGTTCAACCGCGTTTATGCGAGCTATTTTCCAGTTGATCCACCTGCCCGGAGCATGGTGGTGAGCCAATTGTTGATCCCGGACGCGCTTGTTGAGTTGGAAGCCGTTGCTTCCGTTCCTTAAAGGAACAGTGCCTGAGTTTTGGAAGCGCCTTAAGCCGTTGGCCTTGCGCACGACCAACGTCAACTAAGGGCCAACGACAGTCATAGCCGCTTAAGCGATCATGGGCTTAGTTCAAGTGGTGACCCGCCATTCGCAATACCTAGCTACTCTCCAGCCGGGCCTAGGGCGTTAGTGACCAAGGTACCAAGCTCGTTGGCCGCCTGACGCGCGCTGTCATTGGCAAGATGTGCATAACGTTGCGTTGTTGAAACGTCTTTATGGCCGAGTAGGGCGCCGATGACGGGAAGTGACAGCCCCGCTGAGATGCCGAAACTGGCGAAGCTGTGGCGCAAATCGTGGAGGCGGACGTCGTCGAGGCCGGCATCGCGGCGAACCTCGCGCCAGACTTTCTCGATCCCCTGGTAGGGCGACTGGAGCGTCGCTGACGGAAACACCCAGATGCTGCTCAGCTTTGGTTGTCGACGCAGGAAGTCGAGCGCAGCCTGTGACAGCGGGCGAATAGACTTGCCTGTCTTGCTTTGTTCGAGGCGCAGGAAGCCCTGGTCGAAATCGACCTCTGACCATTTCAGGTCAGTGATCTCGCGTCGGCGCGCACCGGTCAGAATGAGCATGCGAACGACGGCGACGCCGGTGGGCGACTTTTTTGCCTCGTCCCGGGCGTTGAGCACCTCGCCGAGGCGTTTGGCTTCCTCCTTGGTGAGATACCGTTCGCACTTCCTCGAGGGCTGGAGCCGCACGCCGCGACACGGGTTCTTGTCGACCAGCTCATGATCCTCGGCATACGCAAAGACACTGGAAAGCACGCGCACGGCCCGGGTCGCCGTGCCGGCACCGCCGCGGGCCTTTCGCACCCCATGCTTTCTGGTCTTCATGATCACCGCCGTCTTTCCGGACGTGACAGCATCGCGAAGCAGTTCGATATCGGCTTTGGTGACAGCGGATAGCGGCTTGTCGCCGAGCAAAGGACGGACGTGAATGTCGAGCCGGTCGACATCCAGCTTCACATTCTCTGGGCGCCTCGGGGCACCGGTTCGGCGGTTGATGCTTGATGCCTCCTTGATCCAAAGGTCGATGGCATCATTGACGGTAAACTGACCCTTCTGCGCATCCGCGAGTTCCTGGGCCAGATCCTCGGCGAAGGCGGCCTTGCCGATATACTGGTGAGCGCGCTCGCGAGCCGCAGCGAGTTTCAGCGCGGTAACCTTGGCGATTGTCACACGGCGCTCTTTGGCGTTGCGTCCCTTTCCGACGCGGTACTGAACGATCCAGGACTTCACACCTGAAGGGCTAACGCGGATACCGAATCCGTTAGTGCTGGTGTCCCAGATGAAATAAGGACTGCGCTCCGGCTGAGCGGCCTCGACGACTGTTGCGGTTAGCCGCGCAGACCTCGTTCCCATGCTCAAGCCTCCAGCCAGCAATCCCATAAAGTAAGCACCAAGTAAGCACCGATTGGTCCTTGACTATCATCTCTGAACGTCGTCACGCAAGACAAAAAGCCCACAAACCACTGTTTTTATTAACTATATCAAGATTGTGCAAAATTGCGCAAATAGGAATAAATACCAACCAAACGGGCTCCGAAGGCAGAGGTCATAGGTTCGAATCCTATTGGGTGCGCCAGATTTTCAAGGACGTGGAGAAATTGGCGCTTCGAGCGATGTGCGCATAACGCGCACTTTTCGGCTTAACTACCAGATTAAAAAGGCATTTTATTCACCCCCACTCGGCATGTTTTCAACGGTGAGGCGGGCATAGCCGCGCTGCACGGTGCGCACATCTTGTGCGGCCCGCGCCGCCGCCGCATCTTTCTCACCCCGGCCCATGCGAACCTCGATCTCGCCCAACCTCGCAATGATCGCCTCAGGCATGGGTCCCTTGCCCCTTGTCTCAACTCCGAAGTTGGAGCCAGGACTAACTCAAAGACCGGACCGCTTTGCTGGAGGCACACCAGCAGCAGAAGCTTTGCGAACGCTTGGAGCACAACGTGTCCCACTCGGTGGGACGAAAACTGGCAGTGGGACTATCTCTCCCGTTTTCTCAACAGAAACAGGGCAAAACTTGAAGGATGGTGGAGGTGAGAGATAAAATCTCGAACCGGCAAAGCCGCGACCGCGGCTGGGGCGGCCAGCCCGCCCCGTCGGAGGCGCATTGCGCCGCGAGACAGAAATTGGTGGGCCAGGACGAGGATTTCTCGAACCAAGTCTTCGAAACTCTATCAGATTGGGAAACTGTTTTAAACAACTCAAATATTGAGCTCGAGGAGCTGGGACTATGAGGCGGCCCGG
>JBCBZX010000053.1:0-13101 GCA_039815105.1 Pseudomonadota bacterium | reverse complement strand
GCTCGGCTCCATGGATGTTCGCCTGGCTGCAACCCCTCAAGAGGTTCGGGCGGCGCAGCGTCTCCGCCACGACGTGTTTTACGCAGAGCTGAACGCAATTGCCGATGCTGAAACTCAAGCCAGCGGCTTCGATGCCGACAGGTTCGATGAGATCTGCGATCATCTCATCGTCATCGACCGGGAGGCGCCCGACGTTTGCGAACGCGGGCAGATAGTTGCCACCTATCGGCTGCTTCGCCAGCAGGTGGCAGAGGCTCACAACGGGTTCTACTCCGCAACGGAGTTCGACATCGCGCCCATGCTCGCGGCTCATCGTGACAAGAAGTTTCTGGAACTTGGGCGCTCTTGTGTTCTGGAGCCTTATCGCAACAAGCGCACGATCGAATTGTTGTGGCAGGGAACATGGGCCTATATTTTGCGCTATCAGATGGACGTCTTGTTTGGGTGCGCGTCGCTGGCAGGCACCCAGCAAGCCGCTCTCATGGAGCCGCTCTCCTTCCTGCACCACAATTGCGTTGCGACTGATCAATGGGCGGTTCAGCCCTTGCCGCACCTCATAGCGCCTTTTACGCCCATGCCAAAGGACGAGATCAATCCCCGTACTGCGATGCGTTCATTGCCTCCGCTGATAAAGGGCTATCTGCGCCTGGGTGCCAAAGTGTCGGACGGCGCCATCATTGATCATCAATTCTGCACCACTGACGTGCTGATCGTTCTGCCTGTAGACCAGATCAACCCGTCCTATGTGAACTATTATGGTGCAGATGCCAGCCGCCACGCGGCCCGCTAGCCAACGCCAAAATTAGCGGGGAAGCGTGCCCTCGCGCGGCTCTTCCAACGTGCGCACCTCACGGGCCTCTGCTAGTTATTGTCCATGACAACCGCGCCTCAAAACGATGCCGCCGCTACCCCGATGATGCGGCAATATATCGAAATCAAGAACGCCAATCCGGACTCGCTTCTGTTCTACCGGATGGGGGATTTCTATGAGCTGTTCTTCCACGACGCAGAGATTGCCAGTCGCGCCTTAGGCATCACGCTCACCCGCAGAGGCAAGCATGCGGGCAATGACATTCCCATGTGCGGCGTTCCGGTGCACGCCGCTGATGATTATCTGCAAAAATTGATTCGCCTTGGCCACCGCGTCGCCGTGTGCGAACAGATGGAGGACCCTGCACAAGCCAAGAAGCGCGGCTCAAAGGCGGTGGTTCAGCGCGATGTGGTGCGCCTGGTGACACCGGGCACGGTGACCGAGGACAGTATTCTCGACCCCAAACAGAATGCGTGGTTGGCAGCCCTGGCGCGGGTTCGGAGCGGGGAGAACTGGACTTACGGCCTGGCGCGCATCGATATTTCCACCGGTGCGTTTGAAGTTGCCGAAACCAGCGATGAGCGCCTTGTCAGCGATCTCGCGGCGTTTGAGCCTCGTGAATTGGTGGTGCCGGACGTCATGTTCGGTGATCGGGATTTTGCATTCGCCCGTGAGCAGATTGAGGCGGCGAAATGTGCCCTGACGCCGGAACCTGCAGCCCTGTTCGACTCCACAAGTGCCCCCCGCCGTTTACAGGATCATTTCGCCGTGGCCACCATGGATGCATTTGGTGGCTTTTCCCGTGTGGAACTGGCTGCTGCTTCTGCCGCGTTGGGATATGTCTGCAAAACCCAGGTCGCCGCTCGCCCCAATCTGTCGCCGCCTAAGCGCATGGATACCTCGGGGGTGCTGGGGCTCGACGCGGCCACCCGGGCCAATTTGGAGCTGACGCGCACTCTGGCTGGCGACCGCAAAGGGTCACTGCTTGCCACCATTGATCGCACAGTCACTCCCGTTGGTGCGCGTTTGCTTGCAGATCACCTGGCTGCTCCTCTGACACATGTGGCCGCCATCGATGGACGTTTGGATGCCGTGTCCTGGTGTTTGTCGCACAATGAAGCACGCGAAGAGTTGCGTCAGCGCCTATCCGGCCTGCCCGACATGGTTCGGGCTCTGTCTCGGCTTGCCCTCGAACGCGGCGGGCCCAGAGACCTGCAAGGGTTACGGGATGCCATTGCAGGAGCGCGGGATTTGGCCCACTGGTTGACGGCGGCCCCAGTGCAACAGCCATTGCCGCCGATTTTGCAGTCCGCCATCGCTGCCTTGGCTGAGCTTCCAGCGGAGCTTGGCGAAGAACTTACCAGCACACTTGCAGACGAAGTGCCTTTGCTCGCCCGCGATGGCGGCTTTGTGCGGCCAGGATGTATGGCTGAATTGGATGAGTTGCGTGGGCTGCGAGATGAGGGTCGTCAAGTCATCGCCGCTATGCAAGCGCGCTATGCCGAGCAGACTGGTGTCAAAAGTCTGAAGATCCGCCACAACAATATGCTGGGCTATTTCATTGAAGTCACAAGCCAGCACTCGGACGCACTGACGGCCACCGATGGCGCCAAGGCTGAATTCATCCACCGGCAGACCATGGCCAACGCCATGCGGTTCACCACAACTGAGCTCGCCGACCTTGAGAGCCGTATGGCCAGTGCCGCCGGGCGTGCCGTTCAGATCGAACTCGACATATTTGAGCGCATGCGGCTCGCCGTGCTCTCAGCAGATGGTGAGCTGCGTGCGGCCAGCCACGCGATAGCCCAATTGGATGTGAGTGCGAGCCATGCGGAGCTGGCCCTGTCTGAAGGCACATGTCGTCCCCGCGTGGACAACAGCATGGCATTTGAGATCGTGGCCGGCCGCCATCCGGTGGTCGAAGCCGCCCTGCGTGCCCAGATGGCAAATCCGTTTGTGCCCAATGATTGCTACCTTGGGCCGCCGGATGCAGGAACTGCCACCGGTGGAGCGATCTGGCTTCTCACGGGCCCCAATATGGGCGGTAAATCCACATTTCTGCGCCAAAACGCGCTTATCGCCATACTGGCACAGATCGGTGCTTTCGTGCCCGCCGGGTCCGCACATATCGGTGTAGTGGACCGGATTTTCAGTCGTGTTGGGGCGGCCGACGATTTGGCCCGTGGGCGCTCGACATTTATGGTGGAGATGGTGGAAACCGCGGCGATCCTCAATCAGGCCACCGAACGCTCCTTTGTCATTCTTGATGAAATCGGACGCGGAACTGCAACTTATGATGGCCTGTCAATCGCCTGGGCCACCTTGGAGCACCTGCATGAAGTGAACAATTGCAGGTCACTTTTTGCAACTCACTATCACGAGCTGACCGCGCTGGCATCCGCCCATGACCGCCTGGCAAATGTAACCATGGCCGTGCGCGAGTGGGATGGCGATGTTGTGTTTTTGCATGAGGTTCAGCCCGGCGCGGCGGACCGCTCCTACGGCATCCAAGTTGCCCGGCTGGCCGGTTTGCCGACGGCTGTAGTGTCCCGCGCGCGCGATGTTCTGGGTCAGCTCGAAAGCAGCGATACGAAGCGCGATGGCGGAGCTTTGATCGACGATCTGCCCTTGTTTTCAGCCGCCCCCAGAACGCCCAGTCCTCCGGCTAAGACAGCCGACCATTTGCGTGACGCGGTGGAGGCCATCAACCCAGACGAACTGACGCCCCGCGACGCGCTTGCAGCCCTGTATGATCTCAAGTCAAAACTGTGAACAAAGCTGCCGCTTGCTCCATCGGCGCAAACCGGCATAACGGGTTATGCCTCGAAACCCGATAACGTCCACGTTGAATGTCTTCACCAACCCAAAGGCCGCAGAGAATTTGCGGCCCAAGCGGGTGGTACCCGACTATGAAGCCGGGCTGCGCCTGGATGAGTTGTTCGATTTCGATGTCGAGATGGCAAAACTCGATGCCATTGCGAAAAGTCATGGCGGCAATGGTGAGGCCCTCAATGCCCGCGCTGAAGTTGTGGTCGCGCTCAAGCAATTGACTCAAACCGCGCGGCAACGTGCGGAAACAATGCTGCTCGAAGAAGATCGCCGCGGCATTCTTTGTGCGCAACGCCTGTCTGCAGTTCAAGACAGCCTGATCCGTCTGATCTACAATTTTGCCCTCAAGAACGTGTTCCGGGTGCAAAATCTGTCGGAGGGAGAGCGCATCGCCATCGTCGCGGTGGGGGGCTATGGCCGGGCCATGCTGGCCCCGCATTCGGACGTCGACCTGCTGTTTGTACTGCCCTACAAGCAGACAGCCTTAGGCGAGCAGATTGTCGAGTACATTCTCTACATGCTTTGGGATCTGGGGTTCACGGTGGGCCACGCCACCCGCTCGGTGGATGAGACCATGCGGCAAGCCACGGCTGACATGACCATTCGCACATCGCTTGTGGAAGCCCGGCTGGTGCACGGCAATGCCAGCTTGTTTGAGGAGCTTGAGACGCGCTTTCACACCGAGATCGCGGAGCCCACCAGCAGCGAATTCATCGAAGCCAAATTGTCTGAAAGAGATGCGCGCCATCGCCGGATGGGCGAAAGCCGATATTTGGTGGAGCCCAATGTTAAGGAGGGTAAGGGTGCCCTGCGGGACCTGCATACGCTCTTCTGGATTGGCAAATATGTCTACCATGTGAAACGAGGTCGCGAACTGGTTTCGCGCGGTGTTTACACCCGCGCCGAGCACGACCGGTTTCTACGGGCGATGGAGTTTTTCTGGACCGTTCGCTGCCATTTGCACTTTCTTGCCAAGCGACCGGAAGAGCGCCTCAGTTTCGATATGCAACCGGCTTTAGCGTTGCGCCTTGGATATGAAGACAAAGGCGCCCTGCGCGGCGTTGAACGCTTCATGAAATCCTATTTTGAATGGACCAGGGATGTAGGCAATCTAACCCGCATCTTTTGTTCTGCACTTGAAGAAGCGGAAAAAAAGCAGGCCGTCGGGCTGTTCAGCCGCATGACCAGTTCCGGTCCCAAGGCGATAGGCACTGACGGCGTGTTCATCGTGGAGAACGGGCGGGTGAATGTGACGTCTCCCCATGTTTTTGAGGAACCTCTCAACGCCCTTCGGCTGTTCCAGATCGTCGACAGCGAAAAGCTCGACTATCACCCCCACGCTCTGCGAGCGCTGTCCCGGCACCTGCGCTATTTCGATGCCAATGCCCTTAAGCGTGAAGACATGAATGCGCTGTTCTTGAGCATTCTGGCCCATGGCAGAGATCCGGAAAACACGCTTCGCTACATGAACGAAGCTGGTGTGCTTGGACGCTTCATCCCTGATTTCGGCAAGATTGTCGCGATGATGCAATTCAACATGTACCATTCTTACACAGTGGATGAGCATCTGGTGCGCACGGTGGGTGTGCTTGCAGCTATTGAAGAGGGCACGATTGCTGAGGAGCACCCCCTGGCGAGCCGCTTGATACCGGACATTCAAGAACGGGACCTGCTCTACGTGGCGCTTTTGATCCACGACATCGCCAAAGGCCGACCGGAAGATCACTCGATCGCCGGTGCAAAAGTTGCCCGCAAGCTGGGACCACGCCTCGGCTTTTCAGCCTCCCAGTCGGAATTGCTGGCATGGTTGATCGAAGAGCATCTGACCATGTCCACATTTGCCCAGTCGCGCGACCTTTCGGACCTCAGAACGATCGCGGATTTTGGGGCCATTGTCCAAACCCGTGAGCGGTTGCGGCTCCTTTTGGTGCTAACGGTTTGTGACATTCGGGCCGTGGGGCCAAACGTCTGGAATGGCTGGAAAGGGCAGCTCCTGCGCACCTTATATGCGGAAACGGAACTCTATCTGACCGGCGGCTTTTCTGCCGACGAGCGCAAAGGCAGAGCGGAGAATGCGCGCCAGATGGCGATTGCACATCTGACCGGTGATGCTGATGATCCTTGGCCCCAAGACAAGGCCGAGCAATATGTTGGTCTGCACTATTCGCCGTTCCTAAAGGCGTGCGACACGCCAGAAGTGGCCCGCATCACACGTTTGCTTGCCAAAGGCGATGAGGACCGCAAGCCGTTCCTGTTTACCGTCGATTGCCGTGAGTTTAAGGATACGACGCAGCTCAAATTCATGGCAGCTGACCATCCACGGCTGCTCTCCACCATTGCCCAGGGGTGTGCCGCCGCCGGTGTGACCATCGTTGATGCGCGGATATTCACCACCCGGGATGGCCGGGCCATATCGTCCATCTTCGTCCCACGCGAACTGCCCGACAATGAGGCCGAGTGCCGCCGCGCATCCCACATCGCAAAGCTGATTGAAGACGCCCTGGCGGCAGGTGGTAGTTCTCTTCCGGCCATGATCGAGAAGCGCGGCAAGCGCTCTCGCCGTCAGAAGGCCTTCCAGATCGAACCCCGTGTGACGGTGTCCAACGAACTCTCAGACAGCTTCACTGTCATCGAGATGGAATGCCTTGATCGTTTGGGTCTGCTGGCAGATGTGGCCGGCGAATTGTCCAATCTCAATCTCAACATCGCGACTGCACGTGTGTCGACGTTTGGTGAAAAGGTGATCGACACATTTTATGTCAACGATCTCATTGGGCACCGGATCGAGTCTCCACAAAGACGGCAGCGAATTCGCGATGCGGTGCTGGCGGCCATCGAACGCCGCGCCCGTAAAGAGAAAAATGCGGGCGACGGTCTGGTCATGGAAATGACCATATGACCCATCGTTTGCTGAGCCATCCGAAATGAGCCTCTACGGCAAATTTGCTTCGGTTGGTGGGGCAACTTTGGCCAGCCGCGTGTTGGGCTTTGTCCGCGAGGCGCTGATGGCCGCAGCGCTCGGTGCAGGGCCGGTGGCGGACGCTTTCTTTGCCGCCTTTCGCTTGCCAAATTTCTTTCGGCGCTTCCTGGCGGAGGGAGCGTTTAACTCTGCCTTTGTGCCCATGTTTGGCGAACGCCTCGAGCGCGGCGGCTTGGACGAGGCGCGCAATTTCGCTTCGACCATTCTGGCTCTTTTGATCACCGTCTTGGTGGTGCTCACGATCCTGGCCGAGATCTTTATGGGGACCATCGTGCGGTCGGTGATTGCCCCTGCCTTCGTGGACGATCCAGAGAAGCTCAATTTGACGATTTTACTGGCCCGGATCATGTTTCCCTACATCGCATTCGCGTCGCTCATGGCCATGATTGCGGGCATACTGAACACGTTCCGCAAGTATTTTCTGGCCGCCCTGGCACCTTTGTTTTTGAACGTGTGCCTTGTCAGCGTGCTTGGATGGGCGGTCTTGTCGGGTGCTGCTGATCGTTCCATTGGTATCTGGCTATCGGTCGGTGTTTTGGCCGGTGGGTTGGCCCAGTTTGGGCTGGTCTATTGGGCTTTGGGTCGTGAGGGATTTCGCTTTCGGCTCCAGCGCCCGCGCGTCACGCCGGAAGTGCGGGCCTTCCTGCTTTTGGCTGCCCCCACCGCCGCCGCCAATGGCATTGTTCAGATCAATCTGCTTGTCGGACAGGCCATCGCATCGGCGCAGGCCGGTGCCATCTCGCTTCTGCAATATGCCGACCGGCTCTACCAGCTGCCCTTGGGCGTCATCGGTATTGCCATCGGCGTGGTGCTGCTGCCGGAATTGACCCGCGTCCTGGCCGCCGGGCGAGATGAGGAAGGCGCGGATCTGATGGATCGCAGCGTGGAGTTCGCGCTGCTTTTGATCCTTCCATCTGCGGTGGGGCTATTCGTCTTGGCAGATCCGATCACGGCCCTCTTATACGAGCGCGGTGCCTTCACCCGGGACACTACTTTGGCGGTGGCAGATGCCATTCAATGGTTCGCGATTGGCCTGCCTGCCTTCATGGGCATAAAAATATTCACGCCTGCTTTTTTTGCACGCCAGGACACGCGCACGCCCATGTGGCTGGCTGGGCTGAATGCAGTGATAAACATCGTTTTGAGCCTCGCTTTGTTCCCCGCATTCGGCCACGTTGGCATCGCAATGGCCACTGCGCTTTCCGCATGGGTGAACACGATTGCACTTGTGCTCATCCTGGCCGGCCGTGGGCTCTACAGTCCAAAACCCTTCGCACTCCGGCGAATTGCATTCATTATTTGGGGTTCAGTGATACTTGCCGGGATCGCAGTTGGCGCCCAGTACGGGTTTGCTGACACGATGCTTGATGGCGGTTTGATACTCCGCCTTGGTTCCATTGCAGCGGTGATCGGTGGCGCCGCTGCTGCCTATTTTGCCTTTTTGCATTTCACAGGCGCATTCCCGCTCTCGACATTGCGCAGACAAATGGTCAAGCGGTAGATGGCTTGATTAGAACGGACCCAAGCGCCATAGCTGCGCCCACAAGCTCACTTCGCGAAAACTCAGACCATGACCGAAACATCCGCTCCGCAATTCCAAAAGCGCATCTTTTCTGGTGTGCAACCCACAGGTAATCTGCATCTGGGCAATTATCTGGGGGCCATAAAGAAGTTTGTCGCGCTGCAGGAGGGCAATCAATGCCTGTATTGCGTGGTGGACCTGCACGCCATCACCGCCACGTTTCCCGCCGATTTGAAGGCCGCCACACGCGAGGTGACAGCTGCTTTCATCGCCTGTGGCATCGACCCGAAAGCGCAGATTATTTTCAACCAGTCGGCGGTGCTGCAACACGCTGAATTGGCGTGGATTTTCAATTGCGTGGCCCGGATGGGTTGGCTTGAGCGAATGACCCAGTTCAAGGACAAAGCAGGTAAGAATTCCGAAAACGCATCGGTGGGTCTGTTCGCTTATCCCAATCTCATGGCGGCTGATATTTTGGCCTATCGCGGCACGCATGTGCCCGTGGGTGACGATCAGAAGCAGCACCTTGAACTGACCCGGGACATTGCGGCGAAATTCAACCATGATTTCGCGCCCCGCATAAAGGAATTAGGTCTTGGCGTCGGTGGAGGGCATGAGTTTTTCCCCATCACCGAACCTGTGATTGAGGGTCCGGCCACCCGTGTGATGAGCCTGAAAGACGGCACCAAGAAAATGTCGAAATCGGACCCGTCCGGCCTGAGCCGCATCGATCTGACCGACGATGCGGACGCCATTGCAAAGAAAATTAAAAAGGCGAAGACGGATGCCGAGCCACTGCCCAGCGAGGTCGACGGCCTAAAGAGTAGGCCAGAGGTGGACAATCTGGTGGGGATCTACGCGTCATTGGCGGGCAAGAGCAAACAGGACGTCCTGACTCAATATGGCAATGCGCAGTTCGGAATTTTTAAACCGGCCTTGGCGGAACTGGCTGTCGAAATAATTGCGCCGATCTCTAAAGAGATGAAGCGGTTGCAGGCTGAACCCGACTATATTGACGGTGTTTTGAACGAAGGCGCAGCCCGCGCCCGGGCCATAGCGGAACCAGTATTGGCCGATACCAAGCGTATTATCGGCTTTTTGTGATCAGGCTTGCTCCCCAACACGGTTAAGGGCAGGGTCGCCAAATGGTATCGAAGCGTCTTGCAAATGAAGAAGGTCACCGTCGCAAATTGCTGGTGATTGTAGATGACAGTCCTGAGTGTGATCGGGCCGTCACCTTTGCCGCGCTGCGGGCGGCCAAGGTGAATGGTCTGCTCGATATGCTCTATGTGATTCCGCCTGCTGACTTTCAGCACTGGCTGGGCGTTGAGGAAATCATGCGCGCAGAAGCGCGGGAGGCGGCGGATCTTATGCTCGCCCGTTATGCCGACCTTGCAACCTCTATGGCTGATGTCACGGTGGAAAAAGTTGTCCGCGAAGGGCAGACCAGGGAGCAGATTGATCAGCTGATCGAAGAAGATCAGGATATTGCAACATTGGTGCTGGCGGCAGGAAATGGCAAAGACGGGCCGGGACCTTTGGTTTCGTCCATCGGCACGCGAGGTGCCGCATTTCCCATTCCGGTCACGGTCGTTCCAGCCGGTATAACCGACGAAGAAATTCTGGGTGTGGTCTAGCGATCTGGGGCAAGCTTCTCCCTGGGTTCGCCCAACCTGGCCCCAACTGTCTGCAACGGCAGGAAGTTCTCGGCACATATTGCAGCACGGCACGCCGAACGCCATATATTGTGCAACGGCGCTTGCGCTAGTTTAGAAAACTTCTAAACTATGTCGATAATCTGAGGGCTCTTATCAGCCCCTTGGCGGTCCATGAGGAGCGAAGATGTTTATTCAAACAGAAGCGACGCCCAACCCGGCGACATTGAAATTTATTCCCGGCCAAGTGGTGGTTCCGCAGGGCACGGTGGATTTTCGAGAGGCTGGTGAGGCGGCTGGCAAATCCCCTCTCGCCGAGCGCCTGTTCGCCGTCGATGGAGTGACCGGTGTTTTCTTCGGCTATGATTTCGTCACCATCACCAAGTCGGAGGAAGGCGGCGAGTGGCAACATATGAAACCCGCTGTCTTGGGTGCTATCATGGAGCACTTCACATCCGGTCGTCCGGTGATGGCCGAGGCCGCGCCGATTGCGGAGGATGATGGCGAAGAGTTTTTTGAGCCTGAAGATGCGGACATCGTCAACACCATCAAGGAGCTTTTGGAGGCCCGGGTGCGGCCTGCTGTGGCCCGTGATGGTGGTGATATTACATTTCGCGGCTTCAAGGATGGCACGGTCTTTTTGAACATGCGCGGCGCATGTGCCGGTTGCCCGTCCTCCACGGCAACGCTCAAGCATGGCATTCAGAACCTGTTGCGCCACTTCATTCCTGAAGTTGAGGAGGTCGAGGCTGTAGCGGCCTGACCAACGCCCATCATGCCCTCCGCCATACCCGATGCGGCACCGTTTCCGTTCCTGCTGGCCCTGGACACGTCTGGCCCGGCCTGCTCGGTCGCCGTGGCGGACTGTTCGACGGGCCAAGTGGTAGGCTCAAAAACTGTGGCGATGGACAGGGGTCATGCCGAAGCCATCATCCAAATCGTCGGGGGGCTCTTGAGCGAATGCTCGCTCTCCTTCGACCGACTTTGTAAAGTCGCTGTCTGCATTGGTCCGGGGTCCTTTGCGGGTTTGAGGGTCGGTTTGAGCGCTGCGAAGGGGTATGCCTTGGCGCAAAATTGCCAACTCGTCGGAATTTCCGCTTTCGATGCCCACGCTAAAGGCGCCCCTCCTGCCCACCGTCAAGCCACATGGATCGCCCTTGATGGCCGCCGTGGCGAGGTCTTCATGCAACGCGTTGATGAACCGGCCAGCGCCACCCGCCTGAACTTGGCGGACCTGTCAGATTTCGACTTTCAGGACAGTTGCATATACGGCCCGTTCGCCGCCGAGGTCGCCACCGCCGCCCATCTCGCCGGTGATCGGGCCATTGCTTCACCCCGCGTTGCCGACATTCGGGAAATCGCCAGACTCGGACTGCAAGCTGACGCCGCGATCCATCCGGCAAACCTCAACTACATGCGCGGTGCGGACGCAAAACCGGGCGCTGGCTTCTCCATTCGGCGGGCGGTGTGATGGCGTACGGCAATCTTCGCCGATTGTGGCACCGCACGCCTGCGGCCCAGCTTGCGATTGTTGATTTGCACCAAGCCGATAGCGCCCAATTGGCGTCGCTCCACGCCCAGGCATTTCCCAGACCCTGGACTGACGGGGAGTTTGAAAAGCTGGTGGCTGATGAGGCCAATCTGAGCCTTGGCCTTAGAGAAGCCTCCCACAGCCCGGTGCGGGCATTTCTTCTCATTCGACGTGCTATTGCAGCCGGAGAAGCGGAAATATTGTCCATTGCCGTGGACCAGGCATGGCAACGCAGGGGCTTGGGGTACCGCTTGCTTGATGAAAGTGTGCGGCGTCTGAATGCGGACAGTCTGGAGAGCCTCTTTCTTGAAGTCGACGAAACAAACCAACCGGCGCGGGCCCTCTATGACAGGCTGGGCTTTGAAGTTGTTGGCCGCCGAAAAGGCTATTATTCCACGCCATCACAAGAGGTTGATGGCGAAGCGGCCAAACAGGATGCGCTTGTCATGAAGCTCACCCTTGGGTAGCTCAACTGCCATGAACAGTTCAGGCACTCGCAAAGATCCCAATGCCAACGCAACGCTCGTTGATCGTTGCGCCAATGCAGGTCTGCGAATAACAGGTCAGCGTCGGGTGATTACCGAGGTGTTGGACGCATCCAGCGATCATCCAGATGTGGAGGAGCTGCATCGGCGTTCGGTGGCGCTGGATGAGAACATCTCGATCTCAACCGTTTATCGAACGTTGAAATTGCTTGAAGAGCTAGACCTGATTGCTCGGCATGATTTTCGCGACGGCAAAGCGCGGTATGAAACCGTGCCTGAGGAGCACCACGACCATCTGATCGACCTCAAAACAGGGCGGGTGATCGAGTTTACCAACGAAGAAATTGAAGCCATTCAGGAGGTGATTGCCCGCCGTCTCGGCTATCGTTTGGTGGATCATCGGCTGGAATTGTACGGCGTGCCACTTGCGTCGCAAACTGGGCCGGCATCCTCGCCTGCAACGTCAAAGTCGGACCGGGACTAGGTCTGTCATGGTTGAGCGTTACGCCCGGCTGACCATTGTTGGCTTTGTCATCATTGCGCTGACTTTGGTTTTGATCCCGGTGCAGCTGGTCACAACTTGGCTGAAATTGCCGGTTCGCCGTGCCGTCCCCATGTGGTGGCACCGGGTCATGAGATTTTTCCTGCGGGTTGAAGTGCGTGTTGAAGGGGAGGCCATGCCAACGCGGCCCTTGCTGCTCATAGCAAACCATCAAAATTGGCTGGACATCGTCGTATTGGGGTCGGTTATGCCGCTATGCTTCATCGCAAAGTCAGAGGTTAGAGGCTGGCCGGGGTTCGGCTGGTTGGCGCGTTTGCAGCGAACCGTGTTTGTGGCCCGTGACCGCCGCTCGGCCACCGGCGCGTCTGTGGGTGAAATTGCTGAACGCATGACCCAAGGCGATGTGATGGTGCTCTTTGCAGAGGGCACGACCTCAGATGGCAATCGCATTTTGCCCTTTCGGTCGTCCCTTATCGGTGCTGCGCAGCAGGCCGAGCGCACCGGCCATGTGGACGTTGCCGGTGTTCAGATCGTCACTGTGAACTATGCGAAAATTCGAGGTGGAGCGGCGGGCCGGGCGGGGCGTAAGGCTTTGGCATGGTATGGTGATCTTGACCTTATGCCACATATATTGTCGGTACTGATGATGGGCCCGATGGTGGCATATGTTCGGTTTGGGCAGGCACGCCGCATGGACCCAACGACGGATCGTAAGGCCCTGACGCGGAACTGCTACGAAGAGATGCAAACCTGCTTTGCCGACATGGCGGCCGGTAAAGTCTGATC
>JBCBZX010000160.1:0-6944 GCA_039815105.1 Pseudomonadota bacterium | reverse complement strand
CCGCCAGAGATGCGTATTTTCTCGCCCGGCGATTTGGCGTGATCCACCACCAGCACTCGCCCGCCGCTAGCGGCGGCAAAAGGCGCGCAATACAGCCCTGCCGCACCGGCGCCCAATATCACGGTGTCGAAGCGTTCTGTGCGATTTGTGGCGTTTTTCATATGTTGGATGTGTCATGGTCACTTGGGTCGGGCAAGGCCCGCTTGCGGCGCCGGTTTGCGTGTGCAAACCAGAAACGGGCCACTAACCGGACATGAGCCGGCCAGTCGCCGGAACGACCGTCACGCTCAGGAGACACAGCATGACCGAGAGTCACAGGCAAAGATTAGTCGTAGTGGGTGGCGGCCAGGCCGCGTTCTCGTTTGCAGAAAAGGCCAGAGCCTTGTTGCCAGACGCGGACATAACCATCGTCTGCGATGAGCCGGTATTGCCTTATCAGCGTCCGCCTTTGTCCAAGAAATATATGACCGGCGAGTTGGAGCGGGAAAGCTTGACGTTTCGTACGGCTGATTGGTTTGCGCAGCAGGAAATCAACGTGCTCAAGGGGCGCAGAGTTTGCGCAATTGATAGGTCCGCCCAAACGGTTTCGATTGAAGGCGATGGCCAGCAAGACGAGCAAACACTGGTCTATGACAAGCTGATGCTGGCCACCGGATCCCGCGCTCGCCCGTTTCCCCATTCCATGGGTGGGGATTTGGAGGGCGTCTATTTGATGCGTAACATTGCCGATGCAGACGCACTGGCCCCGGAGCTGAAGGCTGGCGGCAAGGTGGTGGTGATCGGCGGCGGTTACATCGGTCTTGAGGCCGCATCGGTGGCTCGCAAGGCAGGTATGGACGTGACCATTGTTGAGGCGTCTCAGCGCATTTTGCAAAGGGTCGCGTCCGCGGAGACGTCCGATTGGTTCCGACAGTTGCACATGGACCATGGCGTCAGCGTTTACGAAGCTGCCCAGGTCGAGGGTTTTATGAACGATGATGGCCGTGCGGTGTCCGTGCTCATTCAAGACCGTGACGGCACTGGGCATGAACTGCCAGCTGATGTGATATTGGTCGGTATCGGGATCATTCCCAACCTTGAGTTGGCAGAGAACGCTGGGATCGCTGTTGATAATGGTATTGCGGTCGATGCCCGCGCCCGAACCAGCGATCCCGATATATTTGCGGCTGGCGATTGCGCCAGCTTCGAATTTCAAGGGACACGTATCCGGCTGGAAAGCGTGCAAAATGCGATTGAGCAGGCCCAATGTGCCGCCATGGAAATTGCCGGGCAGGGCGCTGATTACAGCCCGGTACCATGGTTCTGGTCTGAGCAGTATGACACCATGCTGCAGATCGCAGGTTTGAACGCGCACCACGACCAGATTGTTGTGCGCGAAGGCAGCAGGGATGGCTCAATTTCGCATTGGTATTTCCGGGAAGGGGAGTTCATCTCGGTGGACGCAATGAATGAGCCGCGAGCCTATTTGCCGGGTAAAAAGCTATTGGAACTGGGGCGCGCCATCACGCCTGAACAGGCGGGCAACCCAAACTTTGATCTCAAAACTCTGATGCGCGGCTGACCCATGATGGATATTGCAAAACGCGTACACGACCATCAGTGGAAGATCGATCCGATCGTCCGCTCTCTTATAGATACAGACTTCTACAAACTGCTCATGTGCCAATCCATCTATCGGCACAGGCGGAACGTAGATGTGACGTTCAGTCTGATCAATCGGACCAAACACATCCGGTTGGCGGAGTTGATCGATGAAGGCGAGTTGCGCGAGCAGCTCGACCATGTGCGCAGCCTTAGCCTTGCGCGGGGTGAGAGCACGTGGATGCGCGGCAACACGTTTTACGGCAAGCGGGCCATGTTTGGGCCAGAGTTTATGACGTGGCTCGAAGGCCTACGGCTGCCGGACTATCACCTGGAAACGCGGGACGGGCAGTATGAGCTGACGTTCGAAGGCCCATGGGCTGAGGTGATGCTCTGGGAAATTCCGGCGCTGGCGATCATCATGGAGCTACGGGGACGCGCTGTCCTCAAAGGCATGGGCAAATTCGAGTTACAGGTGCTCTATGCCCGCGCGATGACGCGCATTTGGGAGAAGATCGAGCGATTGCGCTCTGTGGACGACCTGGCAGTCGCAGATTTTGGCACCCGTCGTCGCCATTCCTTTCTGTGGCAGGACTGGTGTGTTGAGGCGATGAAAGAAGGGCTGGGCGAGAAGTTCACCGGAACGTCCAACTGCCTGATCGCCATGCGCCGCGACATTGAGGCGATTGGCACGAATGCCCATGAGTTGCCCATGGTGTACGCCGCATTGGCCGAAGACGATTCCCAGCTCGCAGACGCGCCATACGATGTGCTTGAACAATGGCAGGAAGACCATGATGGCAATCTGCGCATTATTCTGCCTGACACTTACGGTACGGCTGGCTTTCTGGAGCGTGCGCCTGACTGGATTAAATCCTGGACCGGGATTCGGGTGGACAGTGGCGATCCAGTGACCATGGGTGAGCAAGCCATCGCATGGTGGCGCAGCGTCGGTGAGGACCCGGCTCAAAAGTTGCTGATTTTCTCTGATGGGCTCGATGTTGAGAAAATCGAGCAGCTGCAGACCCATTTTGCGGGCAAAGTGAAGGTGGCGTTTGGTTGGGGTACACTGCTGACCAATGATTTTCGCGGCTTGGCAATTGGTGATGATGGTCGCGACGCGTTGGCCGCGTTCAGCCTGGTTTGTAAGGCAGTTGCTGCAAACGGGAGCCCAACCGTGAAGCTGAGCGACAATCCTCGCAAAGCCATGGGACCACCGAGCGAGATTGAGCGCTATAAGCGTGTGTTTGGCGTGGGTGATCAGGCTGAGATGGACGTTGTTGTCTGATCTGAAGTTACAGCGCACAACTTTTTTTTGAAAAAAGTTTGGTGAATGTCGATTGGAGCGTCTCCCGCTCGTCATGGGGGTGAAAGCGATGTGCTTTCGCTAAAGTCCATGAGGGAGACGAACCATGAATACTTATCTTGCCATTGGCGGTGCTGTTATCGCCGCATTGATCGCAGCGCCCTACGTGCTGCCATCCTCGAAAACTGTTGAACGCACCGCAACTATCGAAGCGCCCGCCGATGCCATCTATCCGCTTCTTGCCTCCAGCAAGGGCTTTCAGACTTTCAACCCATACAAAGCCAAGGACCCAAATCTGAACATCAATTTCAGTGGTCCTGAACAGGGCGTTGGTGCTTCCTTTGCTTTCGATGGCAAGGACGGCAAGGGCACGCAGACGATCATCGCCATGCAGGAGAATCGCTCCGTAACCATGGAAATTGATCTGGGCCCGATGGGTAAACCGGTCACAACGTTCACCTTGGACCCCGAAGGCGATGCGACAAAAGTGACGTGGTCGACAAAATCCGACTTCGGCATGAACCCGATTGGGCGTGTCTTTGGCCTATTTCTCGATGGTATGCTCGGCCCCGACTACGAGCAAGGCCTTGATCTTCTCAACCAAGCAACCCGCAACCAGGCTTAAGGAGCAGGACCATGCGTTACACATTTTTTCTCTACAATGACGAAACCGCCTTCGCTGATGTCAGCCAAGAAGAGATGGAGCAGAGCTTCAAAGTCTTCGGTGAATATATCGGCCAGCTCAAAGAGGCAGGCGTGCTGCGGGACACTGATTGGCTGCAGCCATCTGCAACGGCCACTGTGGTGACACGCAAAAACGGTGAGCGTGAAATCCAGGACGGTCCCTACGCCGATACGAAGGAACAGCTGGGCGGCACATTTGTGATTGAGGTACCTGATCTGGATGCTGCCATCGCATGGGCCGAAAAGTGCCCGTCCACCCATTATGGGTTGGTGGAAATCCGAGCGTCAGCCATGCCGGAAGGCGGTAACCCCCACGCTGACTGAACCTGTGGTTGAACCCTCTTCCCGCGCGACCGCTGAGCGCGTCGCGCGGGAAAGTTACGGCAAATTGGTGGCCATATTGGCCAAGCGAGATGGCGACATTGCTGCCGCAGAGGACGCTTTGGCCGATGCTTTTTCCAAGGCCCTGACCACCTGGCCCGAAAAGGGCGTGCCTGCATCGCCCGAAGGGTGGTTGCTGACCGTCGCCAAAAACAAACAGACCGACCGGATGCGTAGCGCCGAGCATCGGCTTGCGCGTTCCCTCGGCGAGGATGAAGACATGATCCCCGATCCCAAACCTTCAGCGCCGGAGACCGGCGCTCCCGACTTTCCCGATGAGCGCTTGAAACTCATGTTTGTCTGCGCGCACCCGGCCATAGACAAATCTGTGCACACGCCGCTGATGATGCAAACGGTGCTGGGCTTTGAAGCGGGGGAAATTGCCCAGGCTTATTTGCAACAGCCCGCCACACTCAGCCAAAGGCTGGTGCGTGCTAAGCGCAAAATCAAGGATGCGCGCATTCCGTTCGTTTTGCCTGATGAGTTAGAGATCGAAGGGCGCATTGAGCCCGTCATGGAGGCTGTCTATGGCGTCATGAGCCTTCTGCCTACCGTGCCAGCAAGCAATGGTTTGGACAATGACATGGCGGCGGAGGCCCTTTATCTAGCGGGCCTGTTGGCTGACCGGATGCCCTCAAATGCTGAGGCGCTGGGTTTGGTCTCGCTCATATGCCTGTCATTGTCGCGCAGACCTGCGAGGCTGGATGCGCGGGGCTATTTTGTGCCCTTGCATTTGCAGGATGTTGGCCGGTGGGACGTTGACCTGATACGGCGCGGGGTCCGGGCATTGAACGATGCGGCCCGTCTGCGGGCGCCCGGTCGATTTCAGATCGAGGCGGCAATACAGGCCGCGCACGCTGAGCGGTTGGAGAATGGTGAAACCAATTGGCATGCCATTGTGCAACTTTACGACGCGCTTTTGTCCTATGGGCGCAGCATGGGTGCCGTCTGCGCGATGGCCTCGGCCTTGCTCCATGCCCATGGACCAGAGCCTACCTTGCATCTGCTTTCCACCCTGGAAGCTGAAACTGACCCGCGTTTGGTTGGCAGTTTCCACCCTTTTTGGGCGGTCCGCGCCGCCGCTTACAAAGCCAACCATGATGTGCCTCAAGCAAAGGCAGCCTTTGAAAAGGCGATCTCGTTGGCGACGGAAACACCTGTTCGGCTCTGGTTGGCGCAGGAACTGGCTGATTGCGATGGCGGAGCGCCTGTCTGAATGTCCGCCTGAACGAGCCTGCCTGAACGAGGGTTGACCTCGCCAGAAACCGCGCCTAGCGTGCCGACCATGACCAAAACACTTATTGTAGTAGGATCGCACACACGCCTCGCTGGATAGTTCCAGCGGCTTCGGCAGCGTGTGTGCGGTTCAAGGCTCCTTCGGGGGCCTTTTTTATTGCCTCAAATCACGCCTTACGGCAGATACCACCAACCTTCGGGCTCAATTCAGCAAAAGCCCAACCATCAGACCGAGACCAAGACAATGACCGAATTAGCCACCGCCACCGAAGCCGCCGAAGAATCGACGGTCCATGACCCAATGCAAATGTCCGGTGCGGAGATCGTTATTCGCGCGCTGAAGGACAATGGCGTGGAGCATATTTTCGGTTATCCCGGCGGGGCGGTGCTGCCGATCTATGACGAGATTTTTCAGCAGGAAGATATTGAGCACATTCTGGTGCGCCACGAGCAGGGCGCGGGCCATGCTGCCGAAGGCTATGCCCGTTCGTCTGGCAAATGCGGGGTGATGCTGGTCACTTCAGGCCCTGGCGCCACCAATGCGGTGACGCCGCTGCAGGATGCGCTTATGGATTCGGTGCCCTTGGTTTGCATCACCGGTCAGGTGCCGACACCGCTCATCGGTTCGGATGCATTTCAGGAGTGCGATACTGTTGGCATCACGCGCCCTTGCACCAAGCACAATTGGCTGGTGAAGGATGTAAACGACCTGGCACGCGTGATGCATGAGGCGTTTTATGTTGCCACTTCAGGACGTCCCGGACCGGTGGTTGTCGATATTCCCAAGGATGTTCAGTTTGCCACGGGCACTTACGTGCCGCCGACCGAGATGGAGAGCCATGAGAGCTATCGGCCCAAAGTTGCCGGTGACATGAAGGCTATCCGCGCCGCGCTGGAGCTGATGAAAGGCGCCAAGAAGCCTGTTCTGTACTCAGGAGGGGGCGTTATAAACGCCGGACCGCAGGCGACGAAACTGTTGCGCAAGTTGGTGGAACTGACCGGCTTTCCGATAACGTCCACACTGATGGGCCTGGGTTGCTATCCGGCGTCGGGCGACAATTGGCTGGGCATGCTGGGCATGCACGGCACTTACGAAGCTAACATGGCCATGCATGATTGTGATGTGATGGTTTGCATCGGCGCGCGGTTTGACGACCGCATTACCGGTCGTCTCGACGCGTTCGCGCCGGACTGCAAGAAGATTCACATCGATATCGATCCGTCTTCGATCAACAAGAACGTGCATGTCGATGTGCCGATCATTGGCGACGTTGGCCGTGTGCTGGACGATATGGTGCGCCTGTGGAAAGCGGATGACCCTGATCTAGATGATGTCGCGCTGGATGCCTGGTGGGATCAGATCAACAAATGGCGCGGGCGCAATTCGCTGGCCTACACACCCAATGATGATGTGATCATGCCGCAATACGCGATTCAGCGTCTCTATGAGCTGACGAAGGATCAGGAAACCTACATCACAACCGAAGTGGGTCAGCATCAGATGTGGGCTGCGCAATTCTATGGGTTCGATGAGCCGAACCGTTGGATGACGTCCGGTGGGCTTGGCACGATGGGCTACGGCCTGCCGGCGGCGCTCGGCGTACAGGTGGCCAACCCCGACGCGCTGGTGATCGACATTGCGGGGGATGCCTCTATCCAGATGTGTATTCAGGAAATGAGCTGCGCGGTGCAGTACAATTTGCCCATCAAGATATTCATCTTGAACAATGAGTATATGGGAATGGTGCGTCAGTGG
>JBCBZX010000169.1:0-6584 GCA_039815105.1 Pseudomonadota bacterium | reverse complement strand
TCGTAATAATCGGGTTGAGCGGCCTGGTTCTCGTGAATCTCCTCAAAGCGCCGGCGGGCCCGCATTTCCGGGCTTGCTGTCACGTACAGCTTCACATCGGCGTCGGGCAAAACAATGGTGCCGATGTCGCGGCCATCGAGAATAGCGCCATCGGATTTCTGGGCGAAAGCGCGCTGGGCATCAACCAGCGCGGCACGCACGCACGCCATGATGGCAACCTTGGAGGCCGCTTCGCCTACATGGTGTTGAGAGAGGGTTCTGCGATCCAATGCACCCAGATCGAGGGCTTTGGCAGCCGCTTGCGCCAGGGCCTCATCATCCAACGGGTCGCCATTTTGCAAAAGACGGTTGGCGACGGCGCGATAGGTCAGGCCCGTATCCAGATGGGGCACGGAGAAATGGCTGGCCAGGCGCCGCGAAAGTGTTCCCTTGCCGGACGCAGCCGGGCCATCCACTGCGATGACGGGTTTATGGGCTGTCTTGGGCGTCACCGGGCATCCTCTTCGTCTGTGCTGGGCTCCCCATCTCGTCGGCCCTCATCACCGGGTATGCCACCGCCGCTCACCTTATTGGCAAGTGCGGCCAACAGAGTGATTGGCAAGAATGCGAACAGCACCACAGTCATGGCCCATTGCATAAAATTGCTCACTGCGAACGAAAGATCAGTCATGGCCTGACCGCGGTAGAACAAACCCGCGCTCAACAGCAGCACAGCCAAAACCAGATAGCCACAAACGATCCAGAAGATCATGATCAATAGATTGAAGGCCTTGCGATTGATCAGATGCCATATCCCATATGCAAGAACGCCGGCCATCAGAATCAATTGGGTGATGCCGGTCCAATTGAGTGAAAACAAATAGAAAGTGTCGCCAACGGCCTCGGTTCCCATCAGACGGCCTCTTCAAGTTTGGCGCCCAGACCATTCATCAGGGAAATGAAAACGGGGAAGCTCGTGGCGATGGGGGCGGCGTCATCCGCTGTCACCGGCTTTTGTGACGCCATACCCATAATGGCAAATGCCATGGCAATCCGGTGATCCAAATGGGTGGCCACGGTGCCGCCGCCAATACCGGCGCCATCGGGTGTTCCCGTCACTTCGAGCCAGTCTTCGCCCTCCGTACACACAACATTGTTCGCTTCCAGCCCGCGGGCCACGGCGGCGAGACGGTCACTTTCCTTGACGCGCAACTCGGCGAGCCCGGCCATGCGCGTGGTGCCTTTGGCAAATGCGGCGGCCGCGGCGAGCACGGGATATTCATCAATCATGGAGGGCGCGCGCTCGGCAGGCACTTCGACTGCGTTGAGTTGGGCATGGCAGACGCGCAAATCTGCAATCGTCTCGCCGCCACTTTCGCGCTCATTGCTGATTGTGATGTCCGCGCCCATCTCTAGCAAAGTTGTGATAAGCCCAGTTCGCGTCGGGTTCATCAACACGTCCTGCACCACAATGTCCGAGCCATGCACGATGCAAGCCGCCACGATGGGGAAAGCGGCCGAGGAGGGATCGGCGGGCACCGTCACATTCTGGCCTTTCAGCTCAGGCTGGCCGGTGAGTGAGATTGTGCGCACACCATCCGAATCGGTTTCCACCGTCAGCTCTGCACCAAAGCCCGCCAGCATTTTTTCCGTGTGGTCGCGGGTCATGACCGGCTCAATCACCCGTGTGACCCCCGGGGCGTTCAGACCTGCCAGTAAAACGGCCGATTTGACCTGTGCTGACGGCATGGGCACACGATAGGTAATCGGAGCGGCGGTGTGCGGGCCGCGCACAGTGAGCGGAAGGCGGTCGCCATCGGTGGCACAAACCAGCTGCGCGCCCATCTGCATGATGGGGTCGAGAATCCGTTTCATGGGACGGCTGGAAAGCGAGGCGTCACCTGTGAAAACCGTTTCAAAATCATAGGCGCCCAAAAGCCCCATCATCAATCGGCAGCCCGTGCCTGAATTTCCGAAATCTATTGGCGCTTCCGGCGCCAAAAGGCAGCCATTGCCCGTACCGTGAACGGTCCAGACCCCATCATCACCACGCTCAACACTTGCACCGAGGGCCCGCATGGCGGCCGCCGTGCCCAAAACATCTTCGCCTTCAAGCAAGCCGGTGATGCGTGTTGTGCCCGATGCCAGCCCACCAAACATGATAGCCCGGTGGGAAATGCTCTTGTCGCCGGGCACGCGCACCCGGCCCGAAAGGGATGATGCACCGTACGAAATGAGGGGAGAGGGCGCAGACGAGTGGGACATGATGGGCGCTGAACCTAAAAAGATAAGAGAATCCTGGCGAACAAGGCCGCCCGCCGCGCGTCTATCACGCGATGAACACTTCTCCAATGTCTGGTTCAGTGTCCGGTACAATGCCCCTTGGCCTTGGGAACGAAGACGTTGCACTTTGACACGCCCCGTCCCAAATATTATGGAGCAGCACTTCTCTGGTCAGCGTTCCGCGCTCACCAGCCGCACTCCCAGCAATCCGCGCCGGCCCATATTTTATTTTCCGGGTTCAGCGCTGCAAATCATGAAGAGGCCAAACGTGGCTCAACCAGGCGCCGGCACCAAACGCGTGTGCCCCGAAACAGGCAAAAAATTCTACGATCTGGAGAAGGATCCGATCGTGTCTCCTTACACAGGGAATGAATATCCCCGCTCGTTCTTTGAAGAAGCTGCCGTTGCCCGCGGCGCAACGCGCAAGAAGGACGTGAAGGATGACGAGGGCGAAGAAAAAGCCGATGCCGCCAAGGCGGACGAGGATGAAGATGAGGACGATATATCGCCAGCCATCATGTCCCTCGATGATGCTGACGAGGATGAAGATGATGTAACGGAGAACATTCCAGATATCGATGGCGATGAAGACGATGAGCCATCGGAGCCCAGCGCGGATGACAACACGTTCCTTGAAACTGACGATGACGACAATGATGATTTGTCCGACGTTGTAAAAGCATCCGACGACGACGATTGATCAACTCAATTGGCTGCAATTGGTGCAATCGCGCCTCCGGCCTGGCCGCGGTGCAAATTTTCGTTGGCGCAACCCTTGCGCCTTCGTTGGGGCGGGACTAGAACCCGCCCTGTCTCTCGGGCTTGTCTCACCGGCGTGTCTGCGAGATTCCACGGTCCGGCCCCCGAAGCCGGCCCAGAGCTGCGACCATCGCAAATGCTCACAATGTGGGGCTATAGCTCAGTCGGGAGAGCGCTTGCATGGCATGCAAGAGGTCGCCGGTTCGATTCCGGCTAGCTCCACCATTTCTCTTTCAAAAATCTGATTTTCTGGCTGAACCCGTTATTGGGCTCTGGGAGAGCATCGCACGCGGTGCGCTTACCCGCCTTTGCGTGCATTTTTTGCAAATTGAGGGGCCTCTGCAGGTAGGTCGGTGCCGGAAAATGCCGCACCGCCTGCCAATAGTTGGTCCCATATGGAGCGATGCCCGGATAACCGGCGGGCGCGTGTGGGGACGTTTAATCCCGGGACCAAAATCGGCCCGCATCGCCACCCAAATGGGTTCACCATATGTAAGGTCCGCACATGGTGGCTTAACTGTACCTCAAACAATCAAAAATGCAACCTGAAGTTGCAATTTTGATTCGACATCCCGTCAGCCCGCTGACGGCGATCTTCTCTTGGCGCTGACGAACCGGAGAAACTTTGCGGACAGCGAACTCTGGGGTACATCAGTGCGGTCGGGGCAGGCACCCGACCACCCGCACCACACAAGAAAGTTTGTTATGGATAAGGCAAGTACGCCTCAGGAACCTGACTATATGGATCCCAATTTGCCGCCGGACCTGCGGCCGCAATCAAGCGATTCGATAGACAAAGCGGGCTTGGAGAAAATCGGTACCGTTATGTACCAGACGCCGGTGGGTGGCCTGCCACCGCAAACCGAGCTGTTGTCAAGCCGTGCAATCTTCACCAATGCCTACGCTGTTATTCCGCGAAAGGTCCTCACCGAAATCGTGGTGAGCCGATTCCCCGGCTGGACACGCACAAAGGGCTGGGTGCTGGCGAGGCCGCTGTCAGGCTTTGCGGAGACCTTCAGTCAGATCATTCTCGACGTGGCACCTGGGGGCGGATCGAACACGCCCGAGCCGGACGCAAATGCGGGCGCAGTGATGTTTGTCCTATCTGGACACGGCACTTTGGTGATCGACGGCCAAGACCATGAGCTGCGCCCGGGAATTTATGCATATTTGCCGCCAGGCTGCGATTGGACAGTCGCCAACACAGAGCCCGAAGGCGGCCGAACGCTTACATTTCATTGGATCCGCAAGCACTATGAGCCCGTTGCCGGACTGACCCCGCCGGAGCCGTTTGTGATTCACGAGGCCGATGCAGAAGAGGTGGCAATGCGGGAAACGGGGGGCGTATGGACCACGACCCGCTTCGTGGACACTGACGATATGCGCCACGATTTCCACGTGAACATCGTGAATTTTCAACCCGGGGGCGTAATCGCTTTTTCGGAAACCCACGTCATGGAGCACGGCATTTATGTGCTGGAGGGCAAAGGCGTTTATCGCCTCAACCACCAATGGGTCGAAGTGCAGGCCGGTGATTTCATGTGGCTGAGGGCCTTCTGCCCGCAGGCTTGCTACGCTGGCGGCCCAGGGCGTTTCCGCTATCTACTCTACAAGGATGTGAACCGTTTCCCCAAGCTCAGGCCCTTTGGCTGATCCTTATTTGAGGCGCGCAGCACATCAACTGCCCCTAGCGAATGCGACGCCATAATGGTCCGCGGCGCAGCGCATATACAGAGGGCGCACAAGCCCGAGGCCCGCGCGCGTCACCCAGGCCCTCGCCCCACACCCATTTTTGGGTCGAACAAGAGTGTGAGATCTAGCTCTGTGCTTCAATCAACGCCTCCAGCGCGCTGACAATGTGGTAGAACGTGCTGGCAGGCATGAGCTTGGTGGCAGGGTCACCATCGAGGTCAAAGACATCCATCCAGCCGCCGGCGGCAATGGACTGGCTTTCATCGCTGATTAAATAGTGGTCCAACAGATGGCGCGCCATTTGGTGGGCATGGGCCGCCGCACCATTGACCCCTTCCTGCGCCAGAATGAGCGAGGCCTTGAGAGCCTCGCATTGCGGCCAGCAACGGGCTCTGTCCAATGGTTTATGAGACGATGGCTTGCCCGACAGGTTTGGATCGGGCTCCGAACCATCAGCATTGATAAAGTCGCGGGCAAAGTCGGTCTCCGACTGGTGGCCATAAGCGCGGGCGTGGGCAAATAGAATACGTGCTTTGGCAGCAAGGCCTGGTGTGGGGGAAAGGCGGTCGAACCGTGTCAGCAGCCAGGCCCACTCATAGTGATGCCCCGGCTCAATCAAGGCGTCGATGCCGTGGTCCCGCAGGGTCCAATCCCTGTCAAAGAACTCGGCCAAAGTGCCGGTTTCGGAGCGGAAGAAATGCGCTTCGAACAGATCGACCATGCCGGCGGCACGGCTGAGCCATATGTCGTCACCTGTTGCCCAATGCCATTCCAGCATCGCTTCCAAAAAATGCATGTGGGGGTTGGCGCGGCGGGGCAGCGTAGCGGCATCATCTTCTGCGAATCCACCATGGTCAGCATCGGCCAACACGTCATCCATATAGGCCAATGTCGCCGCGCCGATGGTTTTGGCATCTGTACTGGCAAGGGCTTTCCAAGCAGCGGCACAAGCGAGCAAAACGAAGCAATGATCATACGTGTCGCGCTTCGCGTCCTTAACCGAATTGTCTGGATGCAGCAGGTGAGGAAAGCTGCCATCGTCGTTTTGCAGCGCCGCCATATCAGCCAACAAAGCGTTCACCGTGGCGGTGAGCGGCACCACCTTTTCATCAGCGACCAGCCCAGCCTCCAGCAGACGGCAGAAGCTCCAGATCTGGCGGGGCAGCACGCGGAACCTTTTGTGCGCATCATTGGCTTTTGAGCCATCCAGCAACAGGTGCTCATAGACACCGCCCGCTGGATCAAGGCCTTTGCCCGCCCACAGATCCAATGCGGGACCTGTGAGGAACGCCTTGGCCTTTTCGGCAAGATCACCGCGACTGAGGCGGGTGGCCTGCGCGTGGATGTCTTTAACCAAATGACTGTGGTTCCGATCCACCACCAGCACGCAATGGCGGTCTGCAACCACCACCAAATCTCGCACACCGGCGGCAGCCAGCACCGTGCCGCCATCGCTGCGCAAATAGCTCCGCTTCACGTCATGGGCAGCCACGGGGCCCAGTTTAACGGTGCGGTCAGCATCATGGGGCTCAATTGTAGCCTCATACATGGCATCCCAGGAACCCAGATCAGACCAGTCAAACTGGCTTGGCACCAGGCCAATCGTGTCGATTTTTTCCATAATGGCGTAGTCGATGGACTGGGCTGGGCTGGACGCGAATGCCCCGGCGTCGAGGTGCAAATTAGTGCCGTCCCGCTGGCCTGCGGCGCGGGCGCGGGCAATCGCCTCCACCATATCAGGCGCATGGGTTTTGAAATGCGCGAGCATATCAGCCACCCGGAAGACGAATATCCCGGCATTCCAGTCAAAGTTGCCATCGCGCAGAAAGCCCTGAGCCGTTTGGAGATCAGGCTTCTCCCGGAACCGCAAT
>JBCBZX010000062.1:0-11994 GCA_039815105.1 Pseudomonadota bacterium | reverse complement strand
CGTGCGGTCATGGGCGGCGGAAGCGGCATGATTTTGGCCTTCGAAGCATCATTTGCAACACCGGAGGGGCTTTAAGTCATGGCCTCAGGTGCACTCACTGCGGCGGGGGACCCGGTAGGCGGTCTGGACGGCGGCGAACTGGCCATTGCCGAAGGCAGGGGCCGGGAATTGGACGGTTTGGAGAAGGCCGCTCTTCTGCTGTTGTCTCTGGGTGACAATGCAGCTCCCATTTGGGAGAGCCTGACCGAAGAAGAGATACGCGATATCACACTGACCATGGTCCGCCTGGGCAAGGTGACCTCCGAAATGGTCAACGGCATTTTTGTCGAATTCGTGAGTCAGATGTCGTCCAACGCCATCTTTAACGGCAATATGGCAAACACTGAGCAACTGCTCAGGGGCGTGATGAGCGAAGAAAAAGTCGCCGCCCTCATGGAAGAGATCAAGGGCCCGGCAGGTCGCAACATGTGGGAGAAGCTGTCGGCTGTGCCCGAACAGGTCCTCACCAATTACCTCAAGAATGAATATCCGCAGACAGTGGCGGTGATCCTGTCCAAGATCGATGTTGAACACGCCAGCCGCGTGCTTGCGCTGCTTCCCGACGATTTTTCGCTGGAGGTCGTGCATCGCATGTTGCGCATGGAATCGGTTCAAAAGGATGTCATCGAAAAGGTGGAAGACACGCTGCGCAGCGAGTTTATGTCGAACATATCTGCCGGTCAGCGCCGCGACGCTCACGAGCAGATGGCGGAGATATTCAACTCCTTTGACCGCCAGACTGAAACTCGGTTTATGACCAATCTGGAGACCAGCGCCAAGGATGCTGCCGAGAAGATCAAATCTCTCATGTTCACATTTGACGATCTGACCAAACTGGACCCTGGCGCTTTGCAAAGCCTGTTGCAGGGCATTGAGAAGGACAAGCTTGGCCTGGCTCTCAAAGGTGCGAATGAAGAAGCGCGCGGTGTCTTTTTCTCGAACATGTCGCAGCGTGCGGCAAAAATACTGCAAGACGATATGGAAGCTCTGGGCCCAGTGCGTCTGAAGGATGTGGACGACGCGCAGACCCTGCTTGTGAATACGGCAAAAGACCTGGCTGCCAAAGGTGAGATCATCATCTCCAAAAACAAGGGAGAGGACGAGCTGGTCTTCTAGCCAGTTTGATGTGCCATGACCTTTGAACAGCCAAACACTGGCCACCCACAAACCGGCAAGCCGAACGCTGCCAACCCGTTCTTCACAAGCCTGCGTCGTGTACCGGTGGAGCAGACCCGGACTTTCATGCAGGCCCGTGAAACCGACGACACCAACCTGCGGCCCTATGAATTCGGATACGACATGGCCGCCGCAGAGGCGGAGCCCTCATTGCGACCCATCCGGCTGACGCAGGGCGAGCTGGATGCCATGATCGCTGCAGCGGAAGAGCGTGGCCGGGAGGCCGGACTGATCGAGGGTCGCACCGACCACGAGGCCCAGCAACGGGACCGCGTTGAGACTGCAGTCGCAGCCATCGCCAATTCCATGGCCGAAGCGTCCAGCACGGCCCAGGCTACCCTTGATGCCCATGCCGCCGACGCCGCGGAACTTGCATTTGTCACCGGCCGCACCCTTGCTGCTCACCTCATCGCCCGTGAACCCCATGTCGAGATCCTGGGGCTGCTTGAGGAGAATGTCGATCAGCTCCGTGCCATGCCACACCTGATTTTGCGGGTGGAGCCTGAGCTTTGTGAAACCCTGCAGCCGCTCATGGAGGGCTTTGCAAGCCGCCATGGCCTTGATCACCCCCCCATGGTCATGCCTGATCGTGACGTTGCCTGGGGCAATGCCCGCATTGATTGGGGCGATGGGGCGATTGTGCGCGACCATGACGCGGCATTGTCCAAGATGGAGGCCGCTGTCCGCAGCTACGCCCGGGAAGCCGCGGCCCGCGCGTCCGGAACAGCCGAACGCACCAGCTTACTCGATAGCCATAGGGGCGTGTCCGCCGAACAGATGGCAAATGCTCCGGCTGAGTCCGCCGGTGAGACTTTAGAGAAGCCGTCAGATGAGCCCGCTCTCAAGCCCGCCCAAACTGATTTTCAAATGCCCGACCTGAACATGGAGCCTGACAATGGCTGACGATTTTGCAATTCCCGGAATGGAAGAGACGGCAGGCGGTGCTGGCGATATGGAGGATGGCGCCAATGGCGGCATGAACGCCGCTGACCTTGAGAGCGTGTTTGATGTGCCTGTGCGCGTATCGGCCATCCTCGGGCACACCCGTATTCCAGTTTCTGAACTGTTGAGATTGGACGAGGGCGTTGTGCTCGAACTGGATCGCAAAGTCGGCGAGAGCATCGATTTGTACGTGAACAATCGCCTGGTGGCGCGGGGTGAAGTGGTGATGGTTGAGGATAAACTCGGCGTCACCATGACTGAGATCATCGACGACCAGAAATAGGCTGCCAAAGCACTGCAAGCCGCCAAGCAAAAAGGGGCTAAAAATGAAAATTCTTATCGTCGTGACCATGTCGGGCCAGCTGGCAAGTGCATCAAAGATCGCTTTTGATCGCGGTGCCAAAGTGGTGCATGCGGATAATCTTGACCATGCCATGAAGGTTGCCCGTGCAGGTGGGCCGGACCTGGCAATGGTTGATGTGAAGGTGGATATTTCGCGGCTCGCCGCAGCGCTGGAGGCCGAACACATCGCGCTACCCATAGTTGCTTGCGGTGTGGAGACGGATGCCAAAGCTGCGGTGGCGGCCATAAAGGCCGGAGCCAAGGAATATATTCCATTGCCGCCGGATGAAGAGTTGATCGCAGCCGTCATCGCTGCGGTGGCCAATGAAGCGCAGACCAATCTGGTGGTTCGTGACCCGTCCATGCAATCGGTGGTGCGTCTGGCGGAGCAGATCGCCCCATCAGATGCGTCTGTTCTGGTGACCGGTGAAAGTGGCACCGGCAAAGAGGTGATGGCGCGCCATATCCACGCCAAGTCGCGCCGGGCCAACGCCATTTTCGTCTCTGTAAACTGCGCCGCAATTCCCGAACATCTGCTGGAAAGCGAACTGTTCGGCCACGAGAAAGGCGCTTTTACAGGGGCACTGGCCCGCCGTATCGGTAAGTTTGAAGAAGCCAATGGCGGCACGTTGCTGCTCGACGAGATTTCCGAAATGGATGTGCGGCTGCAAGCCAAATTGCTGCGCGCCATCCAAGAGCGTGTCATCGATCGGGTGGGCGGCACCAAGCCCGTCCCCGTGGATATTCGCATCATCGCGACCTCCAATCGCAACCTGGCTGAGGCAGTGAAGGAAGGCACGTTCCGAGAGGATTTGCTTTACCGCCTGAATGTCGTGAACTTGAAGCTACCGGCTCTGCGCCAACGACCCCAGGACGTGCTCGCACTGGCCGATCACTTCGCCGCCAAATATGCCGAGATGAACTTCGTGCCCCAGCGCGCCTTCACCGAAAGCGCAAAGGCCATGCTGGTGTCCAACCCATGGCCCGGCAATGTGCGCGAGCTCGAAAACACTGTTCACCGGGCCGTACTGCTTGCCACTGATGACTTGATTGATCAGGACGCTCTTCGCACTCCCGATGGCGATGCGATGAGCGGTATGATTGGCACAGCGGTTCCTGAAGGCGTGGCTGCGCAGGCCGCCCGGACCGCTGAAGCTGTGACCCGCAATCTGGTGGGCCGAACTGTGGCAGACGTTGAGCGCGATCTCATCCTCGACACGCTGGACCATTGTGTCGGTAACCGCACCCATGCCGCTAATGTGTTGGGCATCTCCATTCGCACGTTGCGCAACAAGCTCAACCAATACACTGGCGAGGGCATGGATGTCGCCGCGCCTGGTGAGAAGCGGATGGCCGGGTAGCACTAGGCAGGGATGGCATACCGCTGCTGGTCTGCTATCGCAGACCATGCAGTTTGATCCAAGCCTCGGCCAGCACCCGGCACCGCCGCCGACCTTCACCTATGCTCCGCCGCTGGGTGAACTGACTGTGCTGCATCGCGACGAGCAGCTGCTCATCGTGGACAAACCTGCGGGCCTTCTCTCGGTACCCGGTCGGACGCCAGATCTGGCAGACTGCGTGGAGAGACGCGCGAAAAACATCTGCCCCAACGCCCGGATTGTGCACCGGCTGGATATGGATACGTCGGGCGTCATGGTTTTGGCCCGCTCTGCAAGCGCGCACCGCCATCTCGGTTTGCAATTTGAGCGTCGTCATACGTCAAAAGCCTATCAGGCGATTGTGTCTGGCAACGTCTCCGGCAGCGCCGGAACGATTGATTTGCCCTTGCGGTGCGATTGGCCAAACCGTCCCAAGCAGATGGTCTGTTTTGAGCACGGGCGGCGCGGCACCACCCATTGGCGGGTGCTTGAACGCTACGGGGACAAGACGCGGCTGGAGCTGACGCCGATAACTGGTCGTTCGCACCAGCTGCGTGTGCATCTTATGGCGTGTGGCCACCCGATTGTGGGCGACAGCTTCTATGGCACCTGGGCCGAGCGCCTGCATTTGCACGCATGTGCATTGACACTCCGCCATCCTGACGGGGGAGAGCCGCTCGCATTTTGCAGTGCCGTGCCGTTCTAGGCCCATTTCAATTTGCCCGGTGCCGCGCTAACCCATGCAACGCAATTTGGAGAACCACACAATGCCTTCAACCAGCGTGAATGCTGCCCGTGACCGTTTGATTGTTGCCTTGGATGTGGATGGCCGCGCCACCGCTGAGCGGCTCGTCGAGAGCATTGGCGAGGAGGCTGCGTTCTACAAAATTGGCTATCAGATGGTGTTTGGTGGCGATGGTCTTGCCCTTGCAAAGGATCTCAAGGCGCAGGGGAAAAAGGTTTTCCTGGATGTGAAGCTCCACGACATCCCCAACACCATTGCCCACGGCATTGAGGCCATCGCCGCCATGGGTTTGGATATGGTGACGGTCCACGCCTACCCGCAAACCATGCGTGCGGCAGTAGGGGCAGCCAAGGGTTCTTCCCTCACCGTGCTGGGTGTGAGTGTTCTGACGTCGATGGATGATGATGACCTGAAAGCCGCGGGCTATGCTGCTGGCGCGGGCGAAACCGTGTTAAATCGTGCAAGGGATGCAGTCGGTGCCGGCATGGGAGGCTTGGTCGCATCGGCGCAGGAGGCCGCAGCCATTCGAAGCGCCATTGGCTCCAAACTGGCCCTGGTCACCCCTGGCATTCGCCCCGCCGGCAGTCACTCGGGTGACCAGAAGAGGGTGACAACCCCTCAAGACGCTGTTTCTGCAGGAGCCTCCCACCTCGTTATCGGACGCCCCATCAGCGCCGCTGATGACCCCAAACTTGCCGCCAAGGCCATCGTTGAAGAAATTTTTCACGCCTCAAATAGCCAGTAAATGCTCTGGTAGATGGCTCCTAGAGCCCGTGTTTCCGGCCTCTAAGCCTTGAAAACATGTCAGCAGATTCCCACCTCAGTTCCATCGGGGCAGGGTAAGGTTTCGCTCGGCCCGGCTAAAGATGAGTTTGACGGTCACCCCCAAATACGGACGCCAAACTCCAAACTCGAGCGATAGGCACCGGCCATACCGACCGCTGCCATATGAGGAGATATAAATGACTGCAACACGTTCTCTTATTCGTCCAGCATGGACGCCAGCCACCATCGCGCTGATGATTTTCGGCTTTATCCTGCACCCGGTTCTAGGTCTGGCGATGCTGGCTTACATCATCTGGGGCGACCGGCTTGAAGGCATGTCTGGCGACATTCGCGAAGCCACCGACAATTTGGCTGCCAAGTTCGGTCGCAATGGTGAAACGGCTGGCTACCGTTCCAGCGGCTTCCAGCGCACGGGCAATGTGGCCTTTGACGATTGGCGCGAAGCCGAGTTGAAACGGCTCGACGAGGAGCGCCGGAAGTTGGATGAGGCCCGTGCTGAGTTTGACGAATATGTGCGGGAGCTGCGCAGGGCCCGTGACCTGGAAGAATTCGACAGCTTCCGCAAGAGCCGGAACAAGAGCGTCGACAATGATGATGATCGCGGTTCAGTTCCCAATTTCAGCTAAAATTGGCTTGCTGTGAATGAGACAGGTGGGGCTTCGGCCCCACTTTTTTTGCCGTCAAGCGCCTTTACCTTTCGCGACTTCCCCACATCCACGATTGCTGGGCGTCACGACACCCGTCAGATGGTCGATGAAGGCACGCAATCGCCGCGGCATATGTTTGTTTTGAGGATATAGAATGTTGATGGGGAAAGTGCCCCAATCCACTCCGCCCAAGACTTCAACAAGCTCGCCGTTTGCCAGCTTTTCGCGAACGATAAAATCGGGCGCCCGCATAATGCCCAATCCTGCCACGGCGGCGGCCATGAGTGCCGTTCCGTCAGACGCTCGCAAGCGCGTAACCGGGCGAACGGTGATTTTCTGCCCTTCCCACGTGCACTCCCAGTGGCCGGAACTGTTTTTGGAATTCGAGTAGTGCACCCCTGGGATGGCATTGATTGTTTTGGGATTGTCGATGGGCCCGTATTTTTTCAGAAAGCTCGGCGCAGCGCACACCACCAGGCGGGACGTTGCCAATTTGCGCGCTATCAAACTTGAGTCGTCAAGATTGCCCACGCGGACGGCGGCATCAAAACCTTCCTCCACCAGATCGACACGCCGGTCGTCCAATTGCAGATCTAGCACCAGATCCTCCTGATCGGCCATGAATTGTGTGATTTTGGGCACCAACTCCATATTGCCAAAGGTAAGGGGCACCGAAATGCGTAGGGTACCGCTCAATGAGCAATTGTCTGCCGCAGCCAACTGCTCCGCTTCTTCTAGGTCCGCCATGATGCGGCGAGCCCGCTCGTGAAATTGTCGCCCTTCATCCGTCAGACTCATCTGCCGTGTCGTTCGCAGGATCAATTGCACGCCCAGCCGCCCTTCAAGGTCTTTCAGGCGCCGGCTCACCGCAGATGGTGCCACGTCCAGCGCATCGGCGGCGCCGGATATGCTTTGGCTTTCCACCACCTGAAGAAAGACGCGCAAATCTTCAAAACGATCGGCCATGGACTCCATTCCTCTTTTGCGACTGGGTGAAGAGTGTCTTGCTCATTTTTACCTTTCTTGCGTTTTTGATCAACATTATATCCATCGTCAATCGACGATAAATTTAGTTTCTCAGACAATTATGGAGACAGCCCCATGAGTGATGTTTTGAATGTTCTGCGCGTAGACGGTTCCATGCGGCGCGAAGGCTCGGTGACGCGCAGCCTAACCGACGACGTCATCTCTCGTTTGAGTGAAGGCAGTAATGTGAAGGTTCAGACCCGTGATCTGCTTGATGGTGTCGATCTGATCGATGAACGGTGGTTGGGCGCCAATTGGACTCCGGCGGACCAACGCAGCGAGGATGCCAAAATGGCACTGGCCGCATCTGACGCCTTGGTCAAAGAGGTGAAGGCCGCTGACATATTGGTGCTCGGGGCACCGATCTATAATTTTTCCGTGCCCGCCGCTGTGAAAGCCTGGATTGATCAGATCGCAAGGGCTGGTGAAACGTTCCGCTACACAGAAAACGGGCCAGTCGGTTTACTTGAAGGCAAACGTGCCATTGTTGTGTTGGCGTCAGGCGGCACACAAGTGGGCAGTGAGATCGACTTTGCGTCCGACTATCTCAAGCACATTATGGGCTTTATAGGCATCACGGATGTTCAGATGGTTTATGCTGACAAGCTGATGGCGCAGGCTGATGAGGCCCAGGCCCAGGCGCAATCTCAGATCAAACAATTGGCTGCCTGACCGCAGTCTCTATAGCCATTTCGACACTCGCTCATGGCGCGAATCGTCTAGGTTCTGCCATGAGCCTTTTTCAACGCATATCCATTGCCGGTCAGGCTGCGACCGCCATCACGTCGTTTGAGATGCATGGCGAGCACTTGCCAGTGCATGTGAGAGAAAATGCGCGAGCCAAGCGTTTTACCCTGCGGTTGGCCAAAACAGGCAATGGGCTGACAATCACCGTGCCCCCCGGCGCACCGCGGGCACCGGTGGAGAGATTTCTGGAGCGCCATTCCGGTTGGATCTCAAGCCAAAGGGCTAAGCGACCGGCACCCGTTGAGCCGAGACATGGCGCCCTCATACCCATTCGTGGGGCACTTCATCGGATCGACCACCAGCCCGGCCGGGGCACCACTCACGTCCGGGCGGCGGGGCCGGGTGATGGAGCAACTCTCCATGTATTTGGTGATGCCGCCCATCTGACCCGGCGGGTTGCCGACTATCTTAAGCGCCAGGCGCGGATTGATCTGGACCAACTCAGCCGGGCCCATGCCGCTACCCTTGGTGTCAGGCCATCACGCATAGTCATGCGGGATACGACCAGCCGTTGGGGGTCTTGCTCCTCCACTGGCACGCTTAGTTATTCGTGGCGCATAATTATGGCTCCGCCAGAGATTATTGACTATCTGGCCGCCCACGAAGTGTCTCATCTTTTGGAGATGAATCATGGTCCCGGGTTCTGGGCGCTGGTGGAACAGCTCTGCCCGGACTATAAGACCCATCGTCAGTGGCTGAGGGCCCACGGGCAGAGTTTGCACATGTGGCAGTTTTAGCGAGTTGTTTGTTGTGCTGTTTTTCAGGGGGATTTGCATTGAAACGATCCACATTTCGCCGCGCTGCCCGCGTGGGCATGGTCGCCATGGCACTTGCGGCACCGCTGGTTCTGGCAGCCTGCCAGGGCGCTAAAGACAGCGCCCAGCGTTATGGGGCGGCCAACTACGCACGATTTGCGCTCAACAAGCCTTACACCAGAGCCGCCAATCTACCGGATTTGGGCGAGACCAACCTTCTGCGGATCGGTAAATCCACCGCTTACGGTCCCATGATTGGCAGTTACCGCCTCCCCAATGGGGAAACCGTCTACCGGCATTTCAAGCCGCAATCCGCCGGTAGCTCCACCGTAGATTTGGGCCTGATCTCACGTGGCGGCGAGTCCTTCGTTGTCTATCTAACCTGGATGCGCGTTGACGTTTCTGGAGTGGTTCGCGAGGTGGCGACCGGCACCGTACCGGGTGGCAGCCAGCGGTGCCTCGGATTCATCGGAGGGCTCATCCAAAACTGCACCGACCAGGCAGCACAGGATCAGTCTTTGGCATTCTACGATTCTGTTGTCCGGACCCGCGATGGCCGCAACGTGTATGCGGCCTGGGGGGCGCCCGTCACAACAACCACAGCTGCGCCAACAGTTTCCGAAGCCGAACAGCTTGCCCGAATTCAACCGGTGCCGGGTGGCCAATGAGCTTGTCTGGCGCTAATCAGCGTCCATGACCACCATCGACCTAACGCCCCTCGACATCAAAATATGCGGCCTGCGAAATACGCAGGCCATCGAAGCGTCAATCGCCGGTGGAGCGACCCATACAGGTTTCATATTCTTTCCCAAAAGCCCAAGACATGTGGCTGATATGGGCCTCGCCCGCGACCTTGCGAGCGCCGTCGACGGCCGGGCAAAGATTGTTCCCGTGACGGTGAATGCCGACGATGATGTGCTCGATGGCATCGTGGCCGCCATGGCACCCGATATGCTGCAACTGCACGGAAACGAAAGTCCAAAGCGCGTTGCGGAACTCAAGGATCGCTACCAAACGCCGGTGATGAAAGCCTTTGCCATTCGCGACGAAGCGGACTTTGACAAGATCGGGCCTTATCGCGGTGTGGCGGACAGGTTTCTGTTTGATGCCAAAGCGCCCCCTGCCGGCGAACTGCCCGGCGGTAACGGCATCGCATTCGACTGGTCGCTTCTTAAGGCACTCCCCGAAGCAACGGATTTCATGTTGTCGGGTGGATTAAGCATGGAAAACGTCGCATCAGCGATCCGCGATGTGCGACCCTCTGGCATTGACCTATCCTCTGGTGTCGAAAGCGCACCGGGCGTAAAGGATGTCGGACTGATTGAAGCCTTCCTGGCGCATGTGAACAAAGTGTGCGCGCAGGTGAGCGCTGAACCTGAAGGCTCGTAAAATGAACATACCGCTCCCTCCTAATTCCTTCAGCGCTGGCCCGGATGAAGATGGCCGGTTCGGCATTTTTGGCGGTCGCTTTGTCGCTGAAACGCTGATGCCTCTCATCCTCGACCTCCAGGAAAAATGGGATGAGGCAAAAACCGATAAGGCGTTTCAAGACGAGCTGGAACATCTCCATCGTCACTATACCGGTCGCCCCAGCCCCCTATACTTTGCCGAGCGGCTGACGGAGCATCTCGGCGGCGCGAAGATTTACTTCAAGCGCGATGAGCTGAACCACACTGGCAGCCACAAGATCAACAATTGCCTGGGCCAGATTTTGCTCGCCAAGCGCATGGGCAAAACCCGCATCATTGCTGAAACGGGTGCAGGCCAGCACGGCGTGGCGTCCGCCACAGTTGCCGCGCGCTTCGGTTACCCATGCGAAGTCTATATGGGCGCCACAGATGTTGAGCGCCAAAGCCCCAACGTGTTCCGCATGAAGCTGCTGGGCGCAGAAATTCATGCGGTCACGGCGGGCAATGGCACACTCAAGGATGCGATGAACGAAGCTCTGCGCGACTGGGTGACCAATGTCGAAGACACATATTATCTCATCGGCACCGCCGCCGGTCCGCACCCCTACCCAGAGATGGTTCGGGACTTCCAATCCATCATCGGCCGCGAAGCCCGCGAGCAAATCATGGCCATGGCAGGTCGCCTGCCAGACATGATCGTAGCGGCAGTCGGCGGTGGCTCCAACGCCATCGGCCTGTTTCACCCGTTCCTGGACGACACTGATGTGCAGATCGTCGGCGTGGAAGCTGGCGGCAAGGGCTTGGATACCAATGAGCATTGTGCATCGCTGACCGCTGGTTCCCCGGGCGTGCTCCACGGCAACCGCACCTATCTGCTACAAGACAAAGACGGCCAGATCGATGAGGGGCACTCCATCTCTGCGGGCCTCGACTACCCGGGCATCGGCCCTGAGCATAGCTATCTTAAGGATACGGGCCGGGTGGAATATGTGCCGATCATGGACACAGAAGCGCTGGAGGCCTTCCAGCTGCTCTGTAAGCTCGAAGGCATCATTCCCGCCTTGGAACCCAGCCACGCCCTCGCGGAGATCGTCAAGCGGGCTCCGACTATGGGTAAGGACCAGATCATCGTCATGAACCTGTGTGGCCGCGGCGACAAGGATATTTTCACTGCCGCCAAGGCGCTCGGATTTGATATGTAATGACCCAACGCCTTACCAATAAATTTGCTGCTGTTCAGGCCCAAGGGCGCCCGGCACTCGTGACGTTCCTCATGTGTGGTGATCCCGATCAGCTGACCGCAGATGATATCATTGCGGCCCTGCCCGAAGCGGGGGCTGACATTATCGAGATCGGTATGCCGTTTTCTGATCCGATGGCCGACGGGCCATCCATTCAAGCGGCGGGCAAGCGCGCTCTTGATGCCGGGATGACCTTGCCTGGAACTTTGGACAGCGTCCGCAACTTCCGCAAGTCCGATGATGCGACACCAATTATCTTGATGGGCTATTACAATCCAATCTACATTTACGGCGTGGACCGCTTTGTGGCCGACGCGTTGGAAGCGGGTGTCGATGGCCTGATCGTTGTCGACCTTCCACCCGAGATGGATGATGAATTGTGCGTGCCATCACTGGAGGCGGGCCTCAACTTCATTCGTCTGGCCACGCCAACGACCGATGACAAACGCCTGCCAGCTGTTCTGAAAAACACGTCCGGTTTTGTTTATTATGTCTCCATGACCGGGATAACGGGCGGGGCTATCAAGAGCGCTTCCGCCGTCGGGGAGGCTGTCGGTCGGATCAAGGGGCATACCGACCTGCCGGTCTGCGTGGGCTTTGGTATCAAGACGGGCGAGGACGCGGCACGCATCGGGGCGGATGCCGATGGGGTGGTCGTCGGCACGGCATTGGTCAATCTGGTGGCGGACGGTGCTGCCGACGGCACATCCAAGGCCAAGGTGGTTGAACTGGTACGTGAATTGGCCGACGGGGTCGCGCG
>JBCBZX010000193.1:0-5886 GCA_039815105.1 Pseudomonadota bacterium | reverse complement strand
CGCAAAAGTCGATCTGCCCTTCGGAGGTGGCTCGACACCTTGCCGGAAAAGACGAGAAGGCATGGAGGCTTCTTATGAAACCTGTGCGGGTGCAGGCCGTGGCGCTGGCTCACGAAGGTGAAGTTACAATCACACGTAAAGGCAAGCCGGTGGACCCCGACAATTTTCGCGGCGTCTATCGCATTCGGTTTGGTGGAGCGCATACTGCATCCAACTCAACTGCATCCATTCAGGGCGACGGAACGGACTGATGGCCCCGCTTCGTCGCGCGACGCCTCTGGATCTGTGCCTGCTCATGCTCATGGTCGGCAGTTGGGCGGGGGCCTTCACCGCCATACGGGTTGCAGTTCCCGAAACCGGAGCCATCTGGCTCGCGGCAGATCGAGTGACCTTGGGGTTTGTATGCCTGTTTGCAGCCTCTTTGCTTCTGCCCAAGCTACGATTGAGCCGCAATTTGCCTTGGCAACGACTGTTTGTGATCGCCCTTTTCAATGTCACTGCGCCGTTTTGCTTAATCGCGTGGGCGGAACATTTTGTAACGGCCTCCCTGACCTCATTGCTTATGGGTGCCGGCCCATTTTTTGCACTGGCGATCATGCATTTCGCAACGGACGATGAGCGCCTTAATGGCCTCAAAATTGTGGCAGCGCTCACCGGGTTTGCAGGTGTTTTGGTGGCGGTGGGTCCCCAGGCGATGTCGGGGAGTTCAGAGTTTCGTCTGCTGCCGGTGCTTGCGATCTTCGCAGCTTCGCTTTGCTACATTTTCTCTGGCTTATTGGTCCGACGCACCGAGGTAGACCCTCAGGCTTTGGCCACCGGCACGCTGTTTTTGGGCTCTGCGCAATTGCTGCCCCTGGCACTCATGTTTCAGGGCCCGCACCCACACATTGAGCAGAGCAGCACGCTCTACGCCCTGGTTTTTCTGGGTTTGTTGCCCACCGGCATGGCCTACATTTTACGGTACTATCTCATTCAAAAGGTCGGTTATTCGCTGGTGGTGATGGGCATAAACCTGCTGCCGGTGGCGGGCGTGGCCATTGCGGCAATTACGCTTGGTGAGGCTGTGCCCCCCAGCATGTATGCAGCGCTGGCTCTGGTGCTTGCCGGTGTTCTGTTGGCGCGGCAGGCTCAGGCTCCCGGCCCTGTTGCAAAGGTGAAGCAAAAATGAGTGAGCCGTGGGATGCGAGGCAGCAGGCCCAAGCCGCCCAACCGGGATATGCGGGCATGCGGTCCCGCGTTGCTGTTGTTGACGCAGTGCGAGGCGTTGCGCTGCTGGCGATGGCGCACTTCCACTTCATATTCGATCTTGAAATGTTCGGATATTTGGAGCGCGGAACCGCTGGCTCATTTCCATGGAAACCGTATGCTCGAACTATCGCCGCGACATTCCTTTTCCTCGTCGGTCTTTCCCTGGTGCTGGCACATAGCTGGCGGCCCAACCCTTTGGGCGCGCTGCGGGACAGGCGCTACTGGCGGCGCATTGCGCAGGTAGCAGGCGCTGCGGCGATCATCACCGTCGCCACCTATTTCACAATTCCCACCGCATTCATCTTCTTTGGCATCTTGCACCATATCGCCTTGGCCAGCCTGTTGGGTTTGTTGTTTGTCCGCCTGCCATGGCCAGCACTCTCCGTCCTTGCCATGGCGGCTTTTGCCCTACCCCGCTTTGTCGCACTGGATCAGCTCAACGGTATGGCGGGCTGGTGGACCGGGCTCGCATCCACCACGCCACTGTCGAACGATTTCGTGCCGCTGTTCCCATGGTTCGCGGCGGTCCTCGTGGGTATGGCGTTTGGGCGGCTTGCCCTGCAAACCGGTTGGGCCGCAAAGGCCGCAGACTGGGAGATGACGAGCGCACCGGCACGTGCGCTTCGCTGGTTGGGGCGGCGCAGCCTCGCCGTCTACCTGCTGCACCAGCCCGTTATTATCGGTTTGATGTTCGTATACGCCAAGGCCACCGGTCACATCTAGGTGACGCGCATACTTGATACACGCGTGGTGCCTTAGCCTTCCCGCTTGACACCCAACTCAGCCATGCGGGCGAGACAGGCTTCCTCCGCCGCCTCCAGCTCGTTGAGCGTTTCTGTAATGTCGCGGCGTTTCTGGTTCATTTCCTCGCGACGGCCTTCAATTTTTTGCAAGAGCAATCTGAGTTGGCCCGCCTCGCCCGGCGGCTCCTTATACATCTGAATGATCTCGCGAATCTCGGCGATGGAGAATCCCAACCGCTTGCCCCTCAGAATCTGTTTGAGCAGCACCCTGTCGAGGGGCCGAAAAAGCCGTGTGCGCCCCCTGCGGATAGGCTGCAACAGGCCTTCATCCTCATAAAAGCGCAGCGTGCGCGTCGAGACTTCAAACTCGCGCGTGAGTTCTGTGATGGTGTAAAGGTCTTGCACAAGGAGGCTCCGGGGCGATAAAAAGCTTACGTAAGCTTCTGAAGTGCACACTTTCTTACGTTTACGTGCAAGTCAATCCAACTTTAGCTCAACGCCTTTTTTGCGAGCAGATTGTCTAGAAGTGGAATGAGCTTTTGGGCATCAAGGGCGTGGGAACCGCCTTCAAGCAGACTTAACTGCACACGCCCCGAGGTACCGGACGCGTGGTGTAGCATCATCGCGTGCTGAGCGCTTGTCACTTCATCGCCGCGCTCATGGGCAATGATCCACGGCACTTTTACGTCCATGGCTTTTCCGATCGCATCATAGCTTTCTGGGAGATAATCGCGGACCCAAGCTGGCGACCTCAATGCGAGGCTCGCAAATGTTCCCAGCGTGAGCAGCCCGACCACATTGTCTGCGTCAGACGCAAGAAGCGATATCGCGATGGCGCCGCCCAACGAATGGCCAAACACAATCAATGGGGCAGATGAGCTCTCCCGCGCGTAACTCATAAAGGCAGCGGCATCTTCCATTAGCCCAACCTCGCTGGGCACCCCCTCATTGTCGCCATAGCCGCGATAATCTGCGACGATGACGTCCCACCCATGCGCCACGAGCGGGCCAACCAGATTGGCTCTGTTGGCAGCGCAGCCACCATTTCCGTGAAAATATAGAATTGAGCCTCGAACGGCCGTTTCGAGGGGGTAAGAGCGCAAACCCGACAGTGCGAGCCCGTCGGAGGTTTGCACCTCAATCCGCTCAAACCCCGCCCCGCGGTAGTGACCTGTGAGCGTTGGCAATCTGTCTGGCTGATATATGCGCTTTAATATTGTCTGCCGCAGCAGACGACGGATCACAGCTTTCAAACCAACCTCTCCCCCTCCGCAGGCAGACACGGAGTAACGCGCCCCGTGAAACCCCTATGTTAAATCCAGATCCGATGGCTCGTAGACGTGGCGACCATCCTCGCTTGGCAACGCTCGCTTCAGTTTCCAATATTTGCGGACATCAGAAATCGGGCGGTCCGGATGGTCGGCCAGAAAGTCCCGCGTATACTGGTTGAACTGATTGTCCCGAGCGATCTTGGACTTGAACCCCGGGGCCTTCTCGCGTTCCCGCATGGCCGTGTATTCCACGCAGGCGTCGGCCAGTGTTTGACCGATATTGGTCCGCATCCAAGCCATAAACTCAATATTGAATTTAAAGCCGTCGCCAATTTGTGACCGGAAGAAGCGGCGGACATTCTGACTGTTCTTGTAGCTATCCGTAATGATGGTTTCCGGTGTCAACGGCTCTGAATGCCAATCGAAGCTGGACTTGGATTTGGGATTTGCCTTCCCCGCCCCCGCAGCTTGGCGTTCGCCCGTGTCAAGAAAATGCGCCAGCCTGTCGAGAATATCGAACTTCCTTCCGGCGTAAGACAGCCCGACCGCTTTCGCCTGCGCTTCCAATTCCGCCTTGAGCCAATACCAGCGCCGCAACTCCTTGCCAGTGGTGATCGAAGCGATATCCGGGCGTGTGTCGGGTTTAGCAGTCACACCAGATACACCGCAGCCAGACCCAAGAAGGCGAAGAAGCCCACAATATCAGTAACGGTGGTCACAAACACAGATGATGCAATGGCAGGGTCCGCGCCGGCCTTGTCCAGAACAATGGGCACGATCATGCCCGCGAATGCAGCGCAAACCATGTTGAACACCATGGCAATGGCGATGATGAGGCCCAATCCGGGAGAGGAAAACCAAACGACTGCCACGATGGCCATCAGCACGGCAAACGCCAATCCGTTCAAAAGCCCAACGGCCAGTTCCCGCATGAGGATGCGCCGTTTGTTGCCGCTGTCCAGGTCGCGAGTGGCAAGGGCACGCACCGCCACCGTCATGGTTTGCGTGCCCGCATTACCACCCATGGATGCCACGATGGGCATCAACACCGCCAGCGCCACCATTTCCGAGATCGTGGCTTCAAAAAGTCCGATCACTATGGACGCCAAGACTGAGGTCGCCAGATTGACCACCAGCCAGACAAAGCGGGACCGAGCCGTCCGGAAAACGTCATCAGACAATTCCTCATCGCCAATGCCCACGAGGCGCTTAATGTCTTCCTCAGCTTCCTGCTGGATCACATCTACAACATCATCAATCGTCAGCACGCCAACCAGCTTTTCAGATTCATCAACCACTGCGGCGGACAGCAGATCATACTGCTCGAACACCATTGCCGCCTCCTCCTGATCCATGAGCGCAGGAATGGCGTGGCGCGTCTCGTGCATCACCTGTTCAATCAGCACAGGCCGCTTGGCGCGCAGAATACGATCAAGGGCAATCGCACCGATCAGCTTAAAGGATGGATCGACAACGAATATCTGGGTGAAACTCTCGGGCAAGTGCTTGGCTTGGCGCATATAGTCAATGGTCTGACCAACGGTCCAGAATGGCGGCACCGCAATGCACTCAGTCTGCATTCGGCGTCCGGCAGTCTCCTCTGGATAGTCCAGAGACCTGCGTATCTTTGACTGATCAACGAGTGACAGGAGGGAGAGGACCGCTTCGCGATCGGCATCTTCCATATCCTCAAGAATGTAGACCGCATCATCGGACTCAAGTTCCTGAACGGCCTCGGCGACAATATCATTGTCCAGCTCGCCCAGCATTTCCTTGCGAATGCCGTCTTCAACCTCGGTCAGTGAGGCAAAGTCGAACTCATCGCCCATGATCTCCACAAGCCGGGGCCGAAGCTCGGGCTTGAGATCTTCGATCAGATCTCCCAGTTCGGATTCGTGGAGTGGTTGGACGATGGCGCTGACATCATCCTGCCCTTCTGAGCGGATGGCGACTTCGAGCGCCTCCAGCAGCTCTGGGCGGACGGCACCGTCTTCCAGGTATATGCTGTCATCGGCGCCGCGTTCATCGGGGATGATCTGGCCACTCTTTGTTTGATCTAGGGCCAAGAAAACCTCTTATGGGGAATTGAGCGATGGGCGACTGTTTGCCTTACGCATGATGATAGGGCGCGCGCCGCCATCCAACAAGAAACCGCTAACAAGAAACCCAGCGTGAAATCAGACGTTTCCGCACCGAAGCGGCCTATCCGAGAGATTTCTGTTCACTCAAATGCCTCAACGGGCAGCACTTGCATATTTTTTCATCATTTTAACATCGCACCGCAACATTGTGAGCTTGTGGAAAATCATCTCAAGGCCAACTTCCAGGCCCGGATTCAAAATTTATCGGCCCGAATTTCCTGTTTTCCGACAAAAAACGGTCGCCTAAAGGCATTTTCCGTGCAAATTGGCACGGAACCTGCATGGATGCCGGCAACTGCCTGCAAAACACGCACTTGTTAAAACAGGCACATTGGAGGCCCAAAAACCATGAAGTTTGCGGTATGAAGAAGATCGAAGCTGTCATCAAGCCGTTCAAGCTGGATGAAGTGAAAGAAGCGCTTCAAGAGGCTGGTCTGCAAGGCATTACCGTCACCGAGGCAAAGGGCTTCGGTCGCCAGAAGG
>JBCBZX010000176.1:0-6378 GCA_039815105.1 Pseudomonadota bacterium | reverse complement strand
CGTGGCGCTCGACGCGTTCGGTCCCGTGACGGACAATGCCGGTGGAATTGCAGAAATGTCTGGCCTGCCGGACGAGGTGCGCTCCACCACCGATGCGCTGGACGCTGTTGGCAACACCACAAAGGCTGTGACCAAAGGTTATGCCATCGGTTCTGCCGGTCTGGGTGCTTTGGTGCTGTTTGCCGCTTACACCGAAGACCTAAAGTTCTTCGCCGCAAATGCCGGTGCAGACTCCATCTTCTTCGGCATTGAGGCTGACACGCTGTTCAACCTGTCCAACCCATATGTCGTGGCGGGTCTGCTGTTCGGTGGGCTGCTGCCATATCTGTTCGGTGGCATGTCCATGACAGCCGTTGGCCGGGCAGGGGGCGCCGTTGTGGAAGAAGTGCGCCGCCAGTTCAAAGCTGATCCAGGCATTATGGAGGGCACATCGAAGCCCGATTATGCGCGGGCGGTGGATATGCTCACCAAGGCGGCGATCAAGGAAATGATCATTCCGTCGCTTCTGCCGGTTCTGTCGCCGATCTTCGTGTTCTTCGCAGTCTACCTGATCTCATCACCCGCAAATGCCTTTGCGGCACTGGGTGCGATGCTTTTGGGTGTGATCGTGACGGGCTTTTTTGTGGCCGTGTCGATGACCGCTGGTGGCGGCGCATGGGACAATGCCAAAAAGAGCTTTGAAGACGGCTTTGTCGATAAGGATGGTGTGAGCCACGAAAAAGGTGGCGAGGCCCATAAGGCGTCCGTTACCGGTGATACCGTCGGCGATCCTTACAAGGACACGGCCGGTCCGGCTGTGAACCCGATGATCAAGATCACCAATATTGTGGCACTTCTGCTGCTCGCAGTTATGGCTCACTGATCATTCTAGTCGATAATCAGTCCAAGGGTCGCTGGGAAATCAGCGGCCCTTTTTCATGGGATTTTCAATCCGGCAGGTGCCCGGTCTTCACATAGATCAGGCACCCGTCATCACTAAATGGGGTGTGTTGAGACATGTGCGGGCTGCGCAGCCAACTGCCCGCAGGATAATCGCCATGCTCGTCCTGGAATGTTCCCTCCAGCACCAGAATTTCCTCGCCGCCCCAATGTCTGTGGGTATTGAAGTGCGTGCCTGGCGCCCACCGCACGAGGGCGACATTTTCTGCGCCATGGCTGTGGAGGGGCAGCACGGAAAGCCCTGGTACAGCGCCCGGCAAAAAGGCTTTTGCGCGTGTATCGATATGCTTTTGCTCAGTGTCGTCCTGGGCAAATTGGTGCAATTTCACAAAAATCGTGCAGCCTTCAGCACTGTGCGGTGTGTGCTTGCTGCCAATGGGGTTGCGCACGTAGGAGCCGGCCGGGAAATCGCCGGTTTCATCGGAAAATACTCCTTCCAGAACCAGAAACTCTTCGCCGCCGCCATGTTCGTGCTGCGCGAATTCAGCCCCCGCTTCAAACTGCACAATCGATGTGGCCCGGGCAACCTCACCACCTACGCGGTCGAGCATCTGACGTTTCACGCCGCCCGACGGTGACGCGGTCCACTCCACATCGCCCGGCAGGACGATGACTCGTTCGGCAAAGTTAGATCTCAATTCCATGCAGATTGGCATATCGCTCACTTTTGCCGATGGCCAGTCGTGGTATGGCTGAAACGATCACGTAAGTGCGAGGCGGTGCGCCACGCGTCCAATGGTTTTGACCTGCTTGCTTGTGAACGGGTGTCCGCTTATCAAGCCCCCGACCCAACCACCGAGCTAACCACCCCAAAGAACGGAATTTTTGATATGCGTCTGGACGCGATCTCAATCGGCAAAAACCCACCCGAAGACATCAATGTAATCGTCGAAGTGCCGGTGGGCGGTTCGCCCATCAAGTACGAACTGGACAAAGAGTCCGGCACGCTTTTTGTCGACCGTTTCTTGTACACACCCATGGTCTACCCCGGCAATTACGGGTTTGTGCCCCATACTCTGTCTGAAGATGGTGATCCGATTGACGTTCTGATCTGCAACACGCGGGCTGTCGTGCCTGGGGCGGTGATGAATTGCCGTCCCATCGGCGTGTTGATGATGGAGGACGAAGCCGGGGGCGATGAGAAAATTATCGCCGTACCAAGTTCAAAGCTGACGCGCCGGTATGAAAATGTTCACGAATATACGGATCTGCCGGAGATCACACTCAACCAGATCCGTCATTTTTTCGAGCATTACAAAGATCTCGAAGGCGACAAATGGGTCAAAGTGAACTCGATCGAGGGCTCGGACTTTGCGCAAAAAATGATTGTCAATGCGATTGAGCGCGCTGGCAAGTAGCTTCTACGGGTGCCGACAACATATTTCGGCACCCGCTTGAGGACTGCTAATTCGGCTCAGCTTCGGTGAAGTTTTTGCGCTGTCTACCGGGCTGCGATTTTGCCGAAGGAGCCTAAAACCTGACCGATGAAGTTCAGGTCCGCGCCGCCAGTTGGTGTGGTGCGCGAGATGAAGTCGAAGACCTTGCCGTCTTGCAGACCATAATTGGCCTTGCGGGTCACTTCTGCATCCTCGTTGAAGTAGATCGCCAATACACGTTGGCCGACCACCCTGCTGCGCTGATAAGCAAGGCCACGGGTCTTTGTCTGACTTATATAGTAAAACGTGTCGCCGCCATCGCCAGAATCGCTCGTGATTTGCGATGGGGTGCCCAGTGCAAGCAGCACCTGATCCCGGCTTGAACCTTCTTCGACCAGCGCAATCGTCTGTTCATCCTGCACATATCCCAGGTTGAACGTTTCAGCTGTGTTGCAGGCGGCGAGAAGCATAGCCAGCAGTGGAGCCGTTAGAACATCGCCCAACGCGTGGCTGCGGCGCTTTTTCGTTGCAACTTTACGGTTGCTGGAGGTCATTTGGTTTTGCATGTCCACTCAATCCGCCTATATGGCGCGGTACGCACCCGCCCGAACCCGGAGATGGGGCGTGGGCTCGAAAACAGAAGTCAGAGATAAATTGTCGTGTGCCGACTGGCAAGCTCAGCCGTCAATCCAACGAAAATCTATCTCTGGCTACACACGGCGTGGCCCACAATTGTGGTGCCAGCATGGTCAGTTGGCCTCAACCCGGTCTTGCGACCCATGGCAATGGCCAAAAGGAGGAGGAGGCGCATTATGGTGCTCGGTCTGTTCAGAAGTCTGCGCTCGGTTCCTCAAGCCGACTCAATTTATGCCGAGCTGATGGCGGCGTCTCGCCAACCAGGGTTTTACGCAGATTTGGGTGTGCCCGACACCATGACTGGGCGTTTTGATATGCTTGTGCTGCATGTCTTTCTGTTCACCCACCGCATTCGAGACCGCCAGCAGTTGCGCGATCTGGGGCAGGAGGTTTTTGACAATTTCTTCAATGATCTCGACGCATCCCTTCGGGAAGTTGGTATTGGTGACCTGACGGTTCCCAAGCGCCTCAAGAAGATGGCGAACTCGTTCTACGGTCAGGTTCAAGTGTATGGTGAGCCCATCGAAACTGGTGACGAACAGGCGCTGGCAGCCGCATTGGCTCGCAATCTGAAGCAGGGAGACCAGGAAGGCGGTATCCGGACACAGGCTATTGCGAGGTATATGATCACCTCCGATCGGCATTTGGATAATGTGACCGATGAGGAGATCGCCAAAGGGAAAATTTCTTTCCCTTCGCTTGAGGCCGTCGGTTCGCAATCCTCATGAGCGCCGACCACGAGGCCAACCCATTTCCCGTAGTGGTGGATGTGGCAACCCTGCCCAAATCCGGCTTTCCAGTGTCAGAGAAAGTCAGCCCCGCGCAAATGCGCGATGTTGCGGTGCGTTTTGATTTGCGGGAAGTGGAATCGTTTTCAGTTGAAGGGCGGATGTTCCGATGGCGTTCAAAGGGTGCGCGATTTGAAGGCGAGATGTCGGCAAAGGTGACTGCGGCCTGCGTTGTGACGGGGGCGTCGGTCAATCAAACCATCAAGGCGCCCCTTGATATTACTTTTGTGACTGATGGCTCTCGCCTCGCTCGCCCTCAGGCTGGTCCAGAAGTCGACTCTGATGGTGAGTTGATTTTGGATTTTGAGGCGGCGGATCCGCCCGAGCTGTTCACCGGCACGTCCATCGATATCGGCACCGTGATTCTTGAAATCTTCTCTCTGGAACTGGATCCGTTCCCCCGGGCACCTGACGCACCGGAGCGTCTTGAATTCACAACACTGGAAGAGGGGCAAAGCACGGACGCTGAGAAACCTTCCCCATTTGCAGCTCTGGCGGCGCTCAAAGAGCGGAACCCGGGCAATGATGATAGCTGAGCCGGTGCCCAAACGGCCATTCAAGTGCTGGTTTGTGCTGTGAGCGGTTGTGTTGATGGCACAATGGCCTATCTTCCGGCTCCGGTTGACAGAGCCAGTGCGTGGTTTACCGCGCTGTCGAGAGTGCAAGGAACGCGACCATGAGCAGTACCATCACCGTTTCGGTGGACGCCATGGGCAATGACCGTGGCATCGCCACCATCGTGCAGGGCTGTGCGCAAGCTCTGAGATATCACCCAGAGTTGCAATTTATTCTTCATGGCGATGCGTCGTCCATTCGCTCGGAGCTTGATAATCACGAAGCGCTTAAGCTTGTGACACGGGTGGAGCATGCCGATGTGGCCGTTTCCATGGAAGACAAACCAAGCCAGGCGCTCCGCAAGGGGCGCTATAAATCCTCCATGTGGAAAGCGGTTCAGTCGGTCAAAGACGGCGAAGCGCATTTCGCCATATCTGCCGGCAATACCGGCGCCTTGATGGCGATGTCCAAGTTTTGTCTGCGCATGATGGAGGGCGTAGACCGCCCTGTAATCGCCTGTATCTGGCCCACTCTGCGGGGCGAAAGTGTGGTGCTGGATGTGGGGGCAAATGTTGGCGCTAATGGCGAACAATTGGCCACCATGGGCGTGCTGGGAGCCGCCATGGCCCGCGCGCTTTTACCGGTTCGCAGGCCGACAGTTGGCTTGCTGAACATTGGCGAGGAAGAGGTTAAGGGCCAGGACAATGTGCAGGAGGGCGCTCGCTTGATGCGCGCTTGGGATCTGCCCGGCCTGGAATATCGCGGCTTTGTGGAAGGCGATGACATAGGCAAAGGCACAACCGATGTGGTGGTGACGGAGGGCTTTGCAGGCAACATCGCGCTCAAAACAGCCGAGGGCACAGCGCGTCAAATTGGGCAGCACCTCAGCGAAGCCATGCGGGCCACCATGATGTCCAAGCTGGGGGCTGTGTTCGCCCGCGGTGCGTTTGCCCATCTGCGGCAGAAGCTTGATCCACGGCGTTCAAATGGCGGCGTATTTCTAGGGCTAAATGGCGTTGTCATCAAAAGTCACGGCGGCACCGATGGCACCGGCTTTGCCCATGCGATTGAAGTTGGGACCGATATGGCCGCCAATGACCTCATTTCGAAGATCCAGCGCGATGTTGCCAGAATTGCTGGCATGCTGGACGACGAGACAACCAACACTGAGGAAGTCTGACTGTGACGAGCATTCGAGCCATTGCACTAGGGGCCGGTCATGCACTGCCTGATCGGGTGGTCACCAACGCCGAATTGGAAAAGACCGTCGATACGTCCGACGAATGGATTGTGCAGCGGACGGGCATTCGACAGCGCTACATCGCCGCCGACGGGCAAACCACCGCAGATTTGGGCGAGGCTGCGGCCCGTGCGGCGTTGCAAAATGCAGGCGTGACCATCGACACAATCGACATGATCATTCTGGCCACATCCACGCCGGACAATACGTTTCCCGCCACCGCAGTTGATATTCAGCACCGCTTGGGTATGAGCCACGGCTTTGCATACGACCTGCAAGCGGTGTGCTCGGGCTTTGTGTATGCCCTGACGTCTGCCAACAGCCACATTCAGGCTGGTATGGCCAAACGCATACTGGTGATCGGAGCAGAGACCTTTTCGCGCATTCTAGACTGGGAAGATCGCACAACTTGCGTTCTGTTTGGCGATGGGGCCGGGGCCGTTATTCTGGAAGCGCAAGAGCAGCCCGGAACGGTGGATGACCAAGGCATATTGACCTGCCATTTGCGCTCTGACGGTGCCCACAAGGAAAAGCTATATGTGGATGGTGGGCCATCCAGCACCGGGCAGGTCGGCTATCTGCGCATGCAGGGACGAGACGTGTTCAAGCATGCGGTGGGCATGATATCCGACGTCATCGAAGCCGCCTATGAAGCCACCGGTTACACATCGCAGGACATTGACTGGTTTGTGCCCCATCAGGCCAATAAGCGGATCATCGACGCATGCAACACATCGTGCGCAGTTTCGATCCTTGCATGGTGTGCACGGTCCACTGAATGTCCGGCATGCGCATCAGAGTGCGTGGGCAAGTCCAAGGCGTGGGCTTTCGGCCCTTTGTCTGG
>JBCBZX010000002.1:0-26679 GCA_039815105.1 Pseudomonadota bacterium | reverse complement strand
TGCTGGACTGCGGTGGGCTCCATGAGATCAACCGGCAGATATGCGCCTGCCCTGTCTCCCAAAGCTTCCTCAAGCCGCTCTCTGCGCCGGGCCGCCAATATAATTTGTGCGCCCGCATCGGATAGGCCGTGGGCTATGGCGGCTCCCAACCCGGAGCCGCCCCCCGTTATCAATGCGGTTTTGCCGCTGAGATCGAAAAGCCCCTGCATCGGCAGTAATCCTTATGGGTGCTGCCCGAGTTATTCCACGTCCGTGTCAAAATTCTCGCCGGGGAAATATTTGCGCAAACGCGCGTCCCCGGCCCGCGCGTGGCCCTCCATACCTTCGAGACGAGATATGCGCGCCGCCGCCTGTGCAACTTCACGGTTGGCCTCGGTGGTCATGCGCTGGGTCGTCACGATCTTCAGATATTTATGGACTGACAGACCGCCTGTGTATTTGCCGGCACCTTTGGTGGGCAAAATATGGTTGGTGCCCGAGCATTTGTCGCCAAAGCTCACGGTAGTTTCTTCACCGATGAACAACGAACCGTAGTTCTTGAGCCGCTCAGTCAGCCATTCATCCTTAGCGGTGTGGATCTCCAGATGCTCCGGAGCATAGCGGTCGGACACCTCGGCACACCCCTCCAACGTGTCGCAAAGAATGATCTCGCCGTAGTCACGCCAAGCCACTTCCGCAGCCTGCTGCTGAACCTCAGGAAGCGAGTTGATCAGACCAGGCATCATCTTTGCGACCTCGTCAGCCAGCTTTCGGGAAGTCGTGTAAAGCCATGCAGGTGAGTCCAAACCGTGCTCCGCCTGGCTCACCAAATCCTCAGCAACCAACACGGGATCGGCAGTCTCATCCGCGATGATGCCGATCTCGGTTGGGCCAGCAAACATGTCGATGCCCACGCGCCCATAGAGCATGCGCTTGGACTCAGCCACAAACCGGTTGCCTGGACCGACCAGAATACCCGCTTCGCGGCCTGTGAAGAGGCCAAACGCCATGGACGCAATGGCCTGGACACCACCAAGCGCCAGGATCGTGTCAGCACCGCAAAGATCCATCGTGTAAAGAATGGCCGGATGCGGCCCCTCCGGTCCCTTGGGCGCGGAACAAGCCACAATGTGTTCGACACCCGCTACTTTGGCGGTTGCAACACTCATTATCGCAGACGCCACATGGGCGTAGCGACCGCCGGGCACGTAGCACCCAGCCGTCTCAATCGGAATGAGTTTCTGACCGGCCCAAAGGCCCGGTGAAAGCTCCGTTTCGAACTCCGTGACAGAGGCGCGCTGCGCCTCTGCAAATTTTGTAACGCGGTCATACGCGAAGCGAATATCGTCTTTGAGTTGCTGAGACACCTTGCTGGAAGCCGCCTCTATGGTGTTGCGTGAAACCACAATTTCGCCGGTGTAGCCATCGAGCTTCTCGGAATATTCGCGAACGGCTTCCTCGCCGCGCACTTCAATATCCTTCAGCATGTCAGCGACAATATCGCGTGTCGCGTCCTCGCCGGTGAACGCTGTTTTCTCCGCCTTCTTCACATATACAATTGGCATCTCAAACTCCAGATCGGCTCCCAGGTCGGCTCTAAGAGCCGTAGAAGAGTTTGGGCAACCAAAGGGCGATACCCGGCACAAGGAACACAAGGGCAAGACCTAGAATCTGAATGCCCATAAACTGCATCATGCCCAAATAGATATCCTTCAGATCCCATTCTGGGACCACGCCTTTGAGAAAGTAGGCCGAAAGCGCCACCGGCGGACTGAGCCACGCCGTTTGCAGACAAACCGCAACCAATATGGCGAACCATAGCTTCAGGTCTTCCGTGGGCATGCCAATGTCCAGCTCCAGGAGCACTGGATAGAAGATTGGCAGAATAATGAGCACGATTGGGACCCATTCCAGCGGCCAACCCAGCACGAAGACCAATGCCAGGACAATGACGATGATCCAAGCAGCACTCACGTCCAACGCGATCAGCCATTCGGTGATCATGGTTGGCGTGCCCAAGCGCGAGAACACCGCGCCAAAGAAATTGGAAGCCGCCACGAGGAACAGGATCAGAACTGAGATCTCCAGCGTTTTGAGGAGGGCATCGTAGGTCTTCTTGATCGTGAACTTGCGGTAGCCAATGGTGAGCAAAATCGAACCGAGCGCACCAATGCCCGCGCCTTCCGTGGGCGTTGCCCAACCGCTCAAAATTGAGCCCATGGCGAAGGCAATCAGAATGGTCGGCGGCACGAGGCCCAAGGCGAATTCCTTCCACACGAAAGAACGGTCCTCAGGAATCATATCTTCGGGCAGAGCCGGGCCAAGATTCGGGTTTAGATATGATCGGCCCACCGCATAAATGAGGTACAAGGCCGCCATCATCACACCGGGCAGAATGGCGGCAGCGAACAGATCGGTGACCGGAATTTCGAGCACAGGGCCCATCACAACCAACATGATGGATGGTGGGATGAGGATACCGAGCGTACCGCCAGCCGTGATGGTACCGGCTGCAAGGCGGACATCATAGCCAGAACGGTTCATGGTGCGGGCTGCCATGATACCCAGGATCGTCACCGACGCACCGACAATGCCTGTGGCAGCCCCGAAGATCACCGAGACAAACAGAACGGCGACGTAGAGCGAACCTTTCATGCGGGCCAGCATCAATTGGACCGCTGAGAACAGGCGCTCCATAAGGCCGGCCTGCTCCATCATAAAGCCCATAAAGACAAACAATGGCACAGCCGCCAAGGTCTGTTCCATCATGGACCCGTAGAACTGCAGGTTCATCAGGAAGATGGTGACCTTGAGTCCGAAGCCCCAGGCACCAAAGAAGATGCCCAGAAAGATCAGTGTGAAAGAGATCGGGAAGCCGCCAAAAATGGCGAACAGCATGGCACCGATCATGACCAGACCAATGGTCTGGGGTGAGAGGTCCGGCAGTGCGGAAAAGAAGGCCTGTAGGATATCAAGCATTAGACTGGCCACTTCCCGCGGGTTGCCGCGTACCAAGATTTACAGATTTCAGAGACGCCCTGAAGCACGAGGAAGCCGACGCCAGCTGCAAGGCTCATTTTCACGGGCCATACGATGGGAGCCCAGGTGGAGTCCCCTGCGCGCTCGCCCTGATAAAAGCTCTTGAGGGCGAATTCCTGCGCGGCCCAAAACAACAAGATCATGCCGGGCATGAAGAAAGTGACGTAGAGAATGAGGTCGATCCGACCCTGCGTCCTCTCACTGAGGCCACGGTATAGAAAGTCCGCACGGATATGCAGGCCGCGCATCAGCGCGTATCCGGCACCGAGCATGAATGACACGCCGTAGAAGATGCGACTGATATCAAACGCCCACAATGTTGGTGCGATGAACAATTTGCGCGCAATGACTTCATAGGTCATTGCAGCGATAATGGGGATTACAAGCAGGCAGACGATGCGGCCAACCCAATTGTTGAATGTATCGATGACCCGAATCAGCGTTTTTGAAAACGGGTGCATATCATCAGGCAGTTGAGCATCTGGACCGCCTTTGCGCTCCGCCAGCAGCTCATCGCCAATGACCATGGCTTCGGCCTCCAACGCTTCCATGTCAGGAGCATTGGGATCGACATTCTTTGGATCGTTAGGATCAGGCACGACTTCCCTCCCAGCCGCCAAAATCTGCGGCCCGCACGCGCAATAGATAAGAAAATGGCCGCCCGGCTATTCCGGGCGGCCGTCTATGAGTGGCTTAGTTGGCGCGCTCAGCAGCCAGCTGGTCGGCATACGCCTTGCCCAGATTGGCGTTCGAAGTCTGCGCACCTGCCCAGAATGGCACTGCGGTTTTCGCAAAAGCTTTCTGGCTATCCCACACCTGAGCGAAGAACTCATTCTCAGAGGCGTTCTTCTCAAGAGCAGCGTTTGCAGCGCTCATATACTCGGAGAAGTAGTCAGCTGGGGTGTCATGCAGGATGACGCCATCTTCATTGATGAGCTTGTCGAGGGCCTTGCCGTTTTCGTTGATACGGTAAGCCATGGACTTCATCAGCGATGCGTTGGCGGCCACTTCGATTGCTTTTTGCTGCAGCGGCGTCAGGCTGTTGTAGACATCTTTGTTGATGTACATGTCGGCGTTCACGACCACCTGGTGCAGACCCTGCAGATAGTAGTGCTTGAGCACTTTCTGGAAACCAAACACGGAGTCAGGCTTCGGGCAGCACCACTCGGCTGCGTCGATTGTGCCTTTTTCAAGAGCTGGCAGAATGTCACCGCCGCCCATGGCAACCGATGCAACACCGATGTCTTTGTAAGTCTGACCTGGGATGCCTGGAGGCGTCCGGAAGCGATACTTACGGAAGTCAGCCATGGACTCGATTGGCTCTTTGAACCAGCCCAGAGCTTCTGGGCCAACTGGCTGAAGCATGAAGCCTTTGACGTTCACGCCCATCTCATCCCACAGCTGCTCGTAGAGCTCTTTGCCGCCTGCGGACAGGAACCAGGACATGAATGCGATGTTGTCGATGCCAACGCCGGCACCGGCAACTGGCGAACCGAACAACATGGCTGCCGGGTGCTTGCCGGACCAATAGTGTGTCCAAGCGAAACCAGCTTCCACCAGACCGGCGTCAACTGCGTCCAGAATTTCCTGAGCACCGACGACGGCACCAGCTGGCAAAACTTCGAACTTAACTTCGCCATCTGTCAGTGCAGCAACGTCAGCCGCGAACTCATTGAGCATGACGATTTCGTCCGCATTGGACGGAATAACCGACTGAATGCGGATCGTTGTTTCAGCAAAGGCCGAGCTGGCCAATGCCGTCACACCAAAGGCGGCCGCGGCCAGACCTGTGGAGATTTTCTTCAAAATGGACATGTAGTCCTCCCTTTCTACTGCCTTCAAAAATCTCATCTCCCGGCGCCTTCGAAGGCGTGAAATTGCCAGCTCACTCCAAGATGAGATCTATCGAACCGTTGTCGCTGTTCCTCCCAGCGGTTCGGATCCGAATTCGTTAGAACTTTTCATCCGCTTCCCGTCCCCGCAAGGCCAAGCAAGGAAACAATTCCAGTGCCGGTCTCAAAAAGACCTCGGTAAAGCATATCGCTGGCAACGTAGAGCAGCACAGCAAGTCCAACCCACGAGATGATGGGGTAACGGGTGAGCAACTTCATGATCAGCGTTGCTGCAAAGGCCATCAGAACAATCGCCAGTGCCAGGCCGAATATCAGAAGGTTCGTATCGCCATCAGCCAGTGCGGCCACTGCCAGCACATTGTCCAAAGACATGGAAACATCGGCCACCATAATCGAGAACATGGCCGAACGGAAAGAGCGGCGCGGGACACCGGTATAACCGGCCTCCTCATCGTGGGCGGTCTCAAGAGCCTCTTCAGCCTTTGCATCAAGATTCTCCCGGATCTCTTTGTACAAACGCCAGCAAACCCAAAACAGCAGCAACGCACCTACAAACAGAAGCCCAGGCACGCCCAGCAATTTGGTCGCCACAACGGCAAACACAATGCGCAACACAGCTGCAATCACCATGCCGTAGAGAATGGCCTTCTTGCGAAGCTCCGGTGCCAGAGAGGCTGCAACCATGCCAATGATCAGCGCATTATCGCCCGACAATACAAGGTCGGTGATGATGATGCCGCCAAAGGCGAACGCGTACTCGCCCCATGTGGATGCACCATCGAGGCCACCCGCCAGCAAAAGAGTAGAAATCGACATTAGCGCGCGTCCTCCAAGATCATATCGGACGCCTTTTCGCCGATCATAATAGCCGGTGCATTTGTGTTGCCGGATGTGATGATGGGCATGATGGACGCATCCGCCACACGAAGCCCTTTGACGCCGCGAACCCGCAAACGCCCGTCCAGCACCGCCATATGGTCTGAGCCCATTTTGCACGTGCCCGTAGGGTGATAAATCGTCGTTGCCGTGTCCCGAGCCCAATTGAGAATACCGGCATAGTCACTGTCGGCGATGGCGCGGCCCGGCGAGTGCTCGTCCGTGACCACATCTGCCACTGGCGAAGCACGACATATTTTACGAGCAATCCGAATGCCTTCGACGATCGTGTCCTGATCGGTTTTGGTTGCCAGATAATTGGGATGAATTTTCGGGTAGTCGGCCATGTTAGCAGACGTCAGTTCAATATGGCCCGCGCTCTCCGGGCGCAACTGCAGTACCGATGCGGTGAACGCGGAAAATTTGTGGGGGCCGTCAGAAGGCTTGTCCGCACTCCATGGCTGAATATGAAACTGAATATCCGGGGAAGCGAGTTCCGGCCGGGTGCGCAAAAAGCCGGTGCCCAGACTTGCTGCCATTGTCATGGGTCCCGAGCGTGTCAGCGCATATTGAGCCGCAATCATAGCCTGTCGGAACAGGCTGCCGGTCTCCGTGTTGATGGTCGGCACACTGCACTTGAACACCGGACGGGCCTGCAAATGATCCTGTAGATTTTTGCCAACACCCTTCAGATCCCGGCGCACTTCAATGCCGTGCTTACGCAATTCATCACAATCGCCAAACCCGGAGACCATCAATAGCTGCGGTGACCCGATTGCGCCCGCAGACAAAATGACCTCATGGCGCGCGCTCAACGCCACCTGCAAGCCGTTTTGCCGTGTCACAATACCGGTCACCCGCTCGCCGTCGGGCGAAAAGGTGAGTATTTCGGCAGGGGCGTTTGTGAAGACTTTCAGGTTCTTGCGGTCACGGGCCGGTTTTAGGTAAGCGACGGCAGATGAGCAACGCTTGCCCCTGTTAGCTGTGAGCTGAAAGTAGCCAACACCCTCTTGGTCTTCGCCATTATAGTCGGGGTTCTTCTTGTAGCCGCACGCGACAGCAGCATCGATCCAACGATCGACGATCTCACGTTTCAGGCGGGTGCGGGAAACGGATAACGGGCCTCGCCCACCACGCATTTCATCGTCCACACCACCAGCATCTTCCCAGTTTTCGGAGCGCTTGAAATAAGGGAGCACGTCGTCCCAACCCCAGCCCGTATTTCCAAGCTGGCGCCAGCCGTCGAAATCCTCTTTCTGGCCACGCACATATAAAAGGCCGTTGATAGAAGATGAACCGCCCAAGACCCGCCCGCGTGGCCATGCGATGGACCGACCGTTAATGCCGGGATCAGCTTCGGTTTGGTAGCGCCAGTCGGTTTTGGGATTGCCCATGGTTTTGAAGTAGCCAACCGGGATGTGAATCCACGGGGAACTATCGCGACCACCAGCCTCGAGCAAAGCCACCGTGTACCGGCCACTTTCGCTCAGGCGATTTGCAAGGGCACAGCCGGCAGAACCGGCACCCGCTACGATGAAGTCGAATTCCAAGCCCGGCCTCCCCGCCACGCCGCAATAAGATTAACCGGACGAAACGAGATGCTTCACCCAGAAATCACAAAAATTGAGACTTTTTTTCCCAATTATTCTGTGTTTAAGTACTCTGCATGTTTCAACCTGTCGCACAACCAAAAATTCAAGTGCCCAAGACGCTTTGTGCAACTGGCACCCTGTGCGCCCGCTTTTCGACAGCACGACATGCGATCAGACCAAAGGTGAAAACCCGATGACGGACAGCCGTATCCCCACCAACCTGCGAATGCTAATGATCCTTGAGGCTGTTGGTGCGAGTGATGCAGCTCTCAGCCCCACTGAAATTGGGCGTATGATTGGGCTGCCAAAACAGACGATACACCGCCTGTGCGCCACACTCGTCTCAGAAGGCTTTTTGTTGAACGACATACGTCAGAAGGGCTTGCGCCCGGGATATCGCGCAAGGCGGTTGAGCACGGATGTTCTGCATAACTCGCGTGACCACGCGGCACGCCACCAGATTTTGATCGCTTTGTCCCGCCAAACCGGTGAAACGGTCAACTTTGTTGTACCCGAGGACGCAGGCATGATTTACCGCGACCGAGTGGAAACAGATTGGGCATTTCGCATTCAGCTGCCTGTCGGCACCCACGTGCCGTTTCACTGTACCGCAAGCGGCAAAACCTTCCTGGCCAGCCTACCCGCCCGCAAACGGCGACGCATGATCACCGCGCTGGAACTGGAGCCCTACACATCGCGTACGATCACATCCACCCAACGTCTGACGGAGGAGTTGGAAGACGTCGCCAAACAGGGTTTTGCGGTCGATGATTGTGAGTTCATGGATGGCATGGTGGCCGTGGCCGTCCCGCTCTATGACCTGCAGGGCCGCTACCACGCCTCTGTTGCGGTCCATGGCCCGCAACAGCGCTTTGATCTCAAGGTGGCCAGCCAGAGAGCCGACCTGCTCAAACAAGCGGCTGAGCGGTTGCAAGCGATCATCTTTGACGAAAAGCTCTCGCTTGCACCCTAGGGCGCGATCACTTCAATAATACAGCGACACCGCGTGCTTGGCCTCTGCAAAAAACAGCCAGCGCTCAGCGAACAAGCCGGTCAGCAGCGACAGTGCGGCCAGCGCCAGAAACAGGGTGGGCACCATGCCACTGGCGGCGCCCAGCATGAGCAGCACCGGCACAAGCGCCCCCAAAGCGACGGCGATCAAGCGTAATTTGCTGGCATGCTTTCGACCGATTTGGTGCACCATTTCCCGGGTAAGATAGTTTTCGCCCGTATGTGGACGCTCAAACAGCTTCACATCGCCTATCGCGCCCAATCCGGTGGCCGAGCCAACGGAGCTTCCAGTTGTCGAGAACCCAACCGAACCGGCTCTGTTCCACCAGCTCATCTTGAGGGCCCAAGCCAGCAGGATTGAGAGTGAAGCCCACAATGCGGTGGGCAAGCCCCCGACGACCCCATTGCCATTGAGCATACCCGCCAAAACCAGGCCTAAGGTCAGAGAAAACGCCAAATAGCAGGCCGGCGTGAGCCATGTTTGCCACATGGGCACTGTCTTCAGCTGCGCATAGATCATCGCCGTCGCGAACACGGTGGCCGCTGCGAACACAGACATGAGCACGCCAGCCGCGCCCGAACGCACGCCAAAGAAGAACCAAAGGAAAGCGTAGACCCCAAACACGAGCAGCGTCACGATGGCCAACACACCTTCACGGGACAGCCACGACGACCGCCATTGAGAAACGGCCCGCCACGCACGTTCCGGATGACCGAGATGGAAGGTCGACGACAATAAACCGGCAACCGATAGCAAACCGGCAAGCGCCAGAGCCATAAATATGCCCACACCGCTCTCAGGCATGGGCCAGCCCAGCCCCATGAGAAACATCAGGCCAAAACCGGCGCCGGAGGTAACGGTGAAAAAAATAACAGAAACTGCGGGATGCATTTTGGTTTCCCCTAAAGCCGATCGAGGGCGCGGTCGAGCCAGCCCAGGACGCCGCCATCGGCCTTTGGCTCCGCAATTGCGGGCAGCGGAGCCATGTCGCTGATCGCTTTTGGTCGGGGCGGCAAATATTTATTGACGGGCTTGGTTCCTTGCTCGGGCATCAGGTCCATGCCACCGCGCTCGGCAACAAGCATGGACACATCGCTCGTTGGATCTGCCAAATCGCCGAAATGACGCGCTTCGGCCGGACATGTTTTCACACACGCAGGCACCCGGTCTTCTTCCGGAATATTGTCATTGTAGATGCGGTCTACACACAAGGTGCATTTCTTCATCACCTGCTCGACCGGGTCAATCTCACGAGCTCCATAGGGGCAGGCCCAGGCGCAAAGCCCGCACCCGATACACATGTCCTCATCCACCAGGACAATGCCGTCTTCCGCGCGCTTATAGCTCGCGCCCGTGGGGCAAACCGTGACACAGGGAGCATCTTCGCAATGTAGGCAGCTCTTTGGAAAATGCACGATCTGCGCGGGCGCGTCAGCCGGTGTCACTTCAAAGCTGTGCACGCGGTTCAGCCAAGCGCCGGATGGATCATCGCCATAGGGTTCAGTGTCAGACAATGGCGCACCGTACCCGGCAGTGTTCCATTGCTTACAGTTGACCACGCAGGCATGGCAGCCAACACATGTGTCTAAGTCGATGACCAATCCGAGTGCCTTGGCGCCCGGTTGACGGTCTGGAAGCATAGTCATCGTGTCATGAACTCCTTGAGCCACCCGGCTCCGTAACGCAGTGGTCCATCCGCACCGTCCGGCACCGGGCCATCCTGTGCCGGGAACTGAGGCAGGCTTTCCGCCTCCCCAGCTTCGGCTTTCTCAATATTCACCCTCAGATCAAACCAAGCTGCTTGTCCGGTGATAGGATCCGAGTTGGACCACCGCATTCCATCGCTTTTTGGTGGTAGAAGTTCATGAATTAAGTGATTCAGCAGAAAGCCTTTTTCCGCCTCCGGAGCACCGTCTGACAGGGCCCAGGCACCTTTTCGCTTTCCGATGGCATTCCATGTCCACATGGTTTTGCCATTTACGGCGTCCATGCGCTGCACGGGAACTTTGATCTTTCCGTGGTGAGACGTGACCCACGCCCAGTCGCCGGTTTTCAAGCCGACCGCATCGCAGATATCGCCCGGCACATACATTGGGTTGTGGCCATGGATCTGGCGCAGCCATGCGTTCTGCGAGCCCCAGGAATGATACATGGCAGCGGGCCGCTGGGTGAGCGCGTGGAATGGATATTCGCTGGTCTCGATCCCCTCACCCTCAAACGGCGCATACCAATCTGGCAGCGGGTCGAAGCAGTCGAGAATGCGCTGCTTGTGGGTGTCCGGCGTCTTCGGTTCGGCCAATCCCTGTGCGCACAGGCGGAACTGCGCCATCGGCTCCAGATACAGTTGAAACACGCATTCCACAGGTCCGTCCTGAATGCCCATATCCACGGCAAAGTCCTGCCAAGCCTTATTGGCGAACTTATAGTAAAGCGCCTCTTCTGGAACGTGCGTCTGCGAAAATCCGCCATTGTCTATATAGGCTTGTAGCTGATCTGCATTGGGCTCGCCGCGCCCGGTTTTAGAACCATCCTCGCCGCGCCACCCGGCCAACGGGCCAATGCCCGGCTTGCGCTGGTGGTTCTGAATATAATCCGCATAGTCTTTAAACTTCGCAGTGCCGTCCTCATTGGTCATACCCGGCAGGCCCAGGCGTGCGCCCAGATCTATCAAGACAGACTGAAAACCCCGAACATCCCGGTCGGGCTCCAGCACCGGCCAACGGATCGCATCGCACACCGCTTCCGGCTCAGAAATCGGACGGTCCAGCAAAGAGATCGCATCGTGGCGCTCAAGATAAGTCGTATCGGGCAACACCAGATCGGCAAAGGCCACCATTTCCGACGAATAGGCATCGGAATAAATGAGCTTGGGAATGATGTAGTCGCCATTCTCATCCTTGTCGGTGAGCATCTTCATGACGCCCGCCGTGTTCATGGACGAATTCCAGCTCATATTGGCCATGTACATGAACAAAACATCGACGCCATAAGGGTCACGGGCATGGGCATTGGCGATCACCATATGCATCAGTCCGTGGCTCGACATGGGAGCATCCCATGAATAGGCCTTGTCGATGCGCTGTGGCGTAACACCATCCTCTTCAAGAAGCAGACCCTGCGGACTACGCATGAAGCCAAGCTGTGGCCCAGCCAGCGGTTTGCCAGGCTCGCCACCACCATGGGGCGCCGGTTGCGCGTGCACCGGCCTCGGATAAGGCGGTTTGTAGCGGAACCCACCGGGGCAATCGATGGAGCCAAGCAATATTTGGAGCAGATGGATCGATCGGCAGGTTTGAAAGCCATTCGAGTGGGCCGAGATACCGCGCATGGCATGCATAGCCACCGGGCGCCCGATCATCTTCTCGTGGCGCTCGCCCTTCATATCCGTCCAAGGGCGATCAATCACGATTTCCTTTTCAAATGCCGCCTCTGCCAACTGCGCGGCAATGGAGCGGATCTGGTCTGCGCTGACGCCGGTGCGTTCGCTAACCTGATCGGCCGCATACCCTTCATCGAGATATTTGTCGGTCAGCAGGTGAAATGCAGGCCGAGCCACGCGGCCATCTTCAAGTTGAATCTCACCACGAAGATCAGGCTTTACGCCTTGTGCGCTGTAAGGACTCGCTTTTCCGGTCCGACGGTCGATGACCAACGGCTTCTGATCGGCATCGCGGGCGAACAAACCATGTTCCGCTGTTCCCGGCGCATGGACCACCAGCCAAGGCGCGTTGGTGTAGCGGATGAGGTAGTCAACATCCACCTTACCGGCCTTGAGCAATTCATGCACCAACGCCAGCACGAACAGGCCATCAGTGCCCGGAGTGATGCCAACCCACTCATCAGCCACGGCATTGTAGCCGGTGCGAACTGGGTTGATCGCGATCGTTTTCTTGCCCCGCCGTTTCAGTTCCGCAAGGCCCAGTTTGATAGGGTTGGAGTCATGATCCTCGGCGACACCAAAAAGCATGAACAGTTCCGTGTGCTTCCAATCTGGTGACCCGAATTCCCAGAACGCACCACCAAATGTGTAAATCCCCGCTGCGGCCATGTTAACCGAGCAGAAGCCGCCATGGGCTGCAAAATTAGGCGTCCCAAATTGTTGCGCCCACCAGCCGGTGAAGCTCTGACTTTGGTCGCGCCCTGTGAAGAACGCCAGCTTTTTGGGGTCCGACTTGCGCACATCACCCAGCCAGCCGGTGGCAATGCCCAGCGCTTCATCCCATTCGATCTCTTCAAACTTGCCCTCACCGCGCTCGCCAACGCGTTTGAGCGGCTTTCGCAGGCGTGCAGGCGAATAATGCTGCATGATGCCCGCAGACCCTTTGGCGCACAGCACGCCGCGGTTCACCGGGTGATCATTATTGCCCTCAATATAGCGGATTTTCTTTTTACCGGTGCCCGTTCCATCATCTCGCAAATGCACATTGATCCCGCATCGGCAAGCGCACATGTAACAAGTCGTTTTGCGCACCTCATCTGAGACATGGGGCGACGTATCCAGCCGAACATGTTCATTCATACTACATCTCCCCGACACGATAGTCGGCTGCGACCATCGCTCAATCAAACGTCATCTTGCGCCCATCGTGCAGACCTAGCCTGTCTTGAAAAGCTCTGATGGAGCCAGACCGGCAAACTCATAGACCCAGGTCGAAAAAATCAAAAAATGGGACTATTTGTCTCGATATTGTGTATAGGTATTGCATCATCTGGCGGCGAGCGAAAGCCCATTCACACGTGTGAATCTAAAAGTGCTCCAATTCTAAGCTTTCGGATGGACTTCACGGATTATGAGCCCATTTCCCACAGCAACGCATTTCCGGGAAGCTTCCATGACCACCGTTACCGAGCCAAAAGCGGCCAAAACACAGAAAGATGCGGCCACAGAACGTGGCGACGGTGCCAAGCGCAGGCTGGTTGCCGAACGCCATGGGGATCATATCGGCACGCCGTCTGGCATTGAACTTCACCCGCATTTCTACGATCTGCTCAACGAAACCCACGCCCGGACCGCCAACGGCATGGGCGCGCCCTGCCTTGTGTCTCACATGGTTTTTCTATCCGACGAAGACAGCCATCAGCGCGATCGTGAGGCGGTACGACGTTTTGCAGAGATGCCACGCCACCACATCATGGAGTTGGAGGGCAATCATGCGCGCGTTCAAACACCACAAGGCATTTTAAAGTGGGAACGCCACACCGAATTCAGCTCTTACACTCTGTTTGAGGAGGACCCTGAAGAGGGCGCTGACTCACGCTCATTGGCAGACACGCTTACAAATGGCTGGCCGATACAGGGTGCAGGCAAGCTTTTGCTGGCTTTGCGGGTGCATGTGGATGGTGGGGAAGAGATGCGTTGGTGGCGGGATTGGGAGAAGCGCCCGACAAGTGAGCCCAGCGGGTGCCTAAGCCGCATCAATGGCGGGCGGGCAATTATTCGCACGAACTTCATGCCCGGCGCAGATGGATTCAGCCATATCTACATCAAAGATCTCAGTGGCAATGACCGCGTACGTGGCCGCGTGACCCAGCGCATACTCGACATTGAAACCTACCGCATCCTCTCACTGCTGGCTTTGCCCGCTATCAAAAGCATCGGCCCGCGTATCGCCGCTTTCGATGATGGCATCGCCGCCGTCGCGAGAGACCTGTCGAGCGATGTTGCAACCAATGATGAAGAGATGTTGGGACGGATCACCAGCATTGCGGCCGATGTGGAGGAATTGGCGGTGAGTTCACAATTCCGACTGAACGCGTCGCGCGCCTATGCCGGCATTGTGGAAAGCCGGATGGCCGACCTGCGCGAAGAAAAGGTAGACGGCTATCAACGCTTCACCAGCTTTATCAAGCGCCGCTTGCAGCCGGCTGTGCGTACGATGGAAGCCATTTTGGAACGCCAACGCCAGGTTTCTGCTCGTGTGGCACGTATATCAGACCTGTTGCGGGCCCGTGTCGACGTGGCACTTGAAAAGCAGAATCAGAGCCTGCTCGCATCCATGGATGAGCGGGTGACTCAACAATTGAAGCTGCAGAAAACGGTTGAGGGCCTGTCTGTGATTGCGATCAGCTACTATCTGATCGGTATCGTTGTGGTTTATTTCCTCAAACCTATCAGCGAGCTAGTCGATGTTCCGCAAATGAAACTTTTGACGATAGCCGCCGTACCACTGATCCTGCTGTTTGTTTGGACCGTTATTACCCGCGTCCGCAAAGATGGGGATAGCTAATCGGGCTCTGATCTTAAGTGCGCTTAGGTCGGTTGTGGCTTATGCAGCAACAGAGCGGTGCTGCCATTTGGCAATTTCGAACACATCCCCACCCACAATGTCCGCCCCGCATTCTTGAAACAGATCAGGCGCCAAGGAGACGGCCGGGCCGGCCAGATAAATTTGAGCACGCGGCGCCGAGGCGCGCAGCCGCTTTACAGCCAGCTTCGCATCATCCGCGCGGTCGGTGGTCCCCACTCCAATTGCTATCAGGTCAACGGGTGTTAAACGCAAATAGCTGATCGCAGCGTCGCTAAGATCAGGCTTTTCCAATTGCAGCACATCCCATTGCGCGTCGGAAAACGCACGGGCCGCCACCGATGCGCCCAACGTGTGTTGAGTATCGATAAGCGATGCAAGAAACACCCTGCCGACAAAAGGAGGCGCGGTATTCGTGCTTGAAACAGGCATCTTGAACTTTTGAACGGCTGTTTGCAGGCGCGCCATGCCGATGGTGACATCTGAAAACGATAGTCTGTCATCCACCCAAGCCTCACCTAACTCGCGCGCCACCGGCGAAACAAGCTGGTTCACAAAATTGGCAAACGAGTCTTGCGTATCACCGAGCTCAAGAAGCTGTGACAGCGCCTCCCGAGAACTGGCCATAAGCGCAGCCCGTGCCCCCGCAGAAAGGGTAGAAGAGAAGTCGGAGTTGGCACCAGCGCCCATTGCGATGGGCGAGCCGGGGAAAAATTCCGCAGACCTGGGTTGATGAAGATCCATGCTGCAATCTTACGCAAAGTTTGGTGCATTTGCGAGGTGCCCGGAGTCGTTTCATCTGCGGCGAGTTTCACTCAACTCAGGCTACACATCGCGCGACAATGGGGCGGAACGCGCTACTTCAAATTGTGTTATGGCGCATCACTCGGCGCTCTCAAGACGCTCCAGCGTGCAAAAAACACACCAGCCAATGACAGGCGGTCACTCGCGACTCGCCGAATTTATCAGCCATAAAAAAAGCCCGGCTGGGGCCAGCCGGGCTCAATCAGTGTGTTGTGTTGCGGCGAAACCTAGTTGGTCGCGACGTCTTCCATAGCGACAACTTCGCCGTCTTCATTGGTGACGCCATTGCTCATAATGTAAGCGACCACGTTGACGCGATCTTCCTCTTTCTTGAGGCCAGCAAAGGCCATCTTCGTGCCCTTAACCGTGGTGCGTGGCGCTTCCAGATAGTCGGTGAGCAATTGCTGTGTCCACTTTCCGTTCTCTTCGCCATAGGCCACCATGCCTTTGGAATATTTGAATTTCTCGACGGCAGCGATGTCACGACCAACCACGCCCATCAGGTGCGGGCCAACACGGTTCTTCATGTCGTCAACCACATGGCAGGCTTGGCATTTGCGAAAAACCTTCTCGCCTTCAGCAATATCACCATCCATCGCAATGGCATTGCCGCCAGCGAAAACCATCGTTGCAGCCGCAGCAGTCAGGATTTGTTTAAACATTCAATTCTCCCAGTCTTACGCCAAAGGTGACGTACAATCTCATTGAAGAAGCGCGCAACCAAGGCAATTGGATGGCCACTCTCTGATGTCTTAAGTGACACCCAATGGTAAAGGTTCAAGGCTTTTTTGCATCCGGCGGCAAAAAGATTGTCGCACAGCGGCAGCCCAACCCAACTTGTCATGCTCAGTTGGCGACTGTAGTGTAAATCTAGATTTACAGTCTGAGGGTTTCATGGTCGCCTTTCCATTCTCCGCCATTGTCGGACAACGCGAGATGAAGCGCGCAATTTTGATGACCGCAGTCTGCCCTCAGCTGGGCGGCGTGCTGGTGTTTGGCGATCGCGGTACGGGCAAGTCCACAGCGGTTAGAGGCCTGGCCTCACTGCTGCCGACGCTCAAAACTAGGGTCGGATGCCGGTTCAATTGTCAGCCTGATCAGCCCGTCGGAGCGTGCTCGATTTGTTCAAGTGGCAAACCGCCAAAGCAGGAGTTGCGCCCCACCCCCGTCATCGACCTGCCCCTTGGTGCTGGCGAGGATAGGGTTTGCGGCGCACTGGACCTGGAGCGTGCGCTCACAGCGGGTGAAAAGGCGTTTGAGCCCGGTCTGCTGGCCAGCGCCCATCGCGGGTACCTCTACATTGACGAAGTGAATTTGCTAGAAGACCACATTGTGGATCTTCTGCTGGACGTTGCCGCATCTGGAGAAAATCTGGTGGAGCGTGAAGGCCTGTCGGTGCGCCACCCGGCCAAATTCGTGCTCGTGGGGAGCGGCAACCCCGAAGAAGGCGAGCTGCGCCCACAATTGCTGGACAGGTTTGGACTATCGGTGGATGTCGCCGCGCCAACACAAATCAAAGACCGTGTTGAAGTTGTGAAAAGACGGGAGGCCTTCGAAGAGAACCCCCAGGCCTTTTGTGCGCAATACGAAAAGCAAGATGCCAAAGTGCGCAGATCCATCAATCGCGGCAAGAAGCTGATAGCAAGTATGGACGTACCAGACGAAGTTCTGGAAACCGGCGCCATGATATGCATGCGGTTGGGCGTGGACGGTTTGCGCGGAGAACTCACCCTCCTGCGCGCTGCAAAGGCCCACGCCGCATTGGAAGGGCGCACGGAGGTCACCCGTGATGATCTGGTCGAGATTGCCCCCATGGCGCTGCGCCACCGCCTGCGCCGAGACCCGCTGGACGAAGCTGGCTCCACAGCCCGCGTCGAGCGCACATTGAGCGAATTGAGCCAGACCAGCGGCACGCACGGCACGGCCTGATGGCGCGATGAACTTGCACCTGCGCCATAGTGAGACCAACCAGGCCCTGCCAGCCAAAGCACCTTCGCCGGTTGCAGACCTGAATGAAACGGATGACCCGTCTGGTTTAGGGTCGCTTGTCGAAAAACAGTGGCTCGATGCCCAACTGGCGATACACTTATTGCTGATGCCAGGTGGCACAACCGGCATTCGCCTAAGGGGACGGCACGGCCCTGCACGCCAATCATGGCTTGAGAATTTGCGAGCCGCCGCCAGCCAGCGCGACACATTATTGCATCGCATCTCCAGCGCAGCACCCACATCGCAATTGCTGCCAGGCCTGGACTTGGCGGCAACTCTTGATGCCGGTCGCCCGGTGGAAACCGATGGGATGATCCGAAGTGCAAAGGGCGGCATACTCATAGTATCGGGGGCTGAACGATTGACGGCGGAAGCAGCCGCACTGTTGGCGCAGGCCGTTGATGACAGGCAGCTCCGGATCGTAGCGTTGGATGAAGGCCTGGACGACGAAGACACCCAACTGCCATCTGCCTTGGCCAGCCGGCTGGAAATTTCAATTCAGACGGATGGCATTCCGCTTGCAGTTTGCCGACAGGTCGGCGCGCCAATCCCCGAAAATGCCGATGCAAAGCGACCAGTTTTGCCGTCGGACCTGCAAATGTCCCTCGCACAGGCATTGGACGGTTTGGCGCAAACATCGCCTTCCACCCTGCTGCATTGCTGCAAAACGGCACGCGCCCTCGCCCAGATTGCTGGTGATAGAGTGGTGCAACCGCACCATGCCCACCACGCGCTGCAACTTGTGCTTGGCGTGACCTTAGCACCACCTCAACCCGAGGAAGAAACCGAAGCCGGCGATCCGGAGGTGCAGCCCGAGCAGCCGCAGGAGCAGAGCCAAAACCAAAGCTCGGAGGCAGCTGACGAAGCGCAAAACGTCGCTGATGCAGTATCCGAAGACGTGACCGTGGAGACCGAGCACGGCGCGGCGCTGGACCCTGCAATTCTATTCGCGATGGCAGAGCAGCTGACCAACCGACAAGGTGTCACCACGCCAAACGCCTCCTCGGGTGCCGGTGCGAAGCGCCGAAACACGCGGCGCGGCAGGCCCACGGGCTATAGTGAAAATGCGCCGTACGCCGATGCGCGCCCAGACATTCTGGCAACTTTGCGCGCGGCGGCTCCCTGGCAGAAAATTCGGCAGAAGCACCGGCCCGCCGATGCAGAAGGTCGCGTACTGATACGTTCGTCAGACTTCCGCTATCGCCGCCTGCACCAACCTCGCGAAACCGTAACGATATTTGTCGTCGATGCGTCCGGCTCCACCGCCACCCAACGTCTTGGAGAGGCGAAAGGAGCCATCGAGCGGCTGCTTGCAGACTGCTACGTGCGCCGGGACAATGTGGCCTTGATCGCCTTTCGGGGCCAGAAAGCGGAGGTTCTGCTGGAACCCACCCGCAGTTTGGTGCGCGCGAAAAAAGGGCTTTCAGCCCTGCCCGGTGGCGGCGCAACACCATTGGCCAGCGGGTTGGACGAGGGCGCCCGCATGGCCTTGCGGGCCAGGCGGGAGGGGCAAACCCCACTTATGGTGATATTGAGCGACGGGTCCGCGAATATGGGGTTGGACGGCCAACCGGGTCGGCCCCAGGCCAACGCTGATGCCATGAGGATTGCCCAGCAAATCCGAGCCCACGCACTGCCCTGTTTGTTTGTTGATACAGGCCGTAGGCCCAGGTCTCAAAGCTATGAATTGTCGGCGGCGCTGGGGGCGGAACTGATCCAGCTCCCGAAATCAGCCGCTTCGGGTTTGGAGAAGATTGTCGCAAGCCGCTTGAGTGCGTCGTGATATGGCGAAAAGACAACTCGCCTGGAACGCCGAGAAACATGACTGGCCCCACGCCAATCTGAGCCGGTTTGTGGCCGATGGCATGAGCCAGTGGCACGTGCAGAGCCATGGCGAGCTGAGGGGACATAAACCGCTCGTCCTTCTGCTCCACGGCACCGGCGCGAGCACGCACTCCTGGTCGTGGCTGATCCCCTATCTGACAGACGACTATGACGTCGTCGCGATCGACTTGCCCGGCCACGGCTTCACCCAAACACAAAGTGCCTCGGCGCTCAGCCTGCCCGCCATGGCGTTTGGGGTGTCCAAGCTCATGCGCAGGCTCGACCTTCGGCCGCAATTTATCATTGGGCATTCGGCTGGCGCCGCCATTGGCCTGCAAATCGCGGCCAGTCAGAGCCTGGCGCGGCTTGAACGCGTGCTTGGCGTGAATGCTGCACTTCAACCCATTGAGGGCAATAGCCTGCTGTCGCCGCTGGCCAAACTGCTATTTGTGAATCCCATCACTCCGCGCCTGTTCGCCTGGCAGGCCCGCAACACGGCCATTGCCGACAAAATGCTGGACGCCACGGGCTCAAAACTAACGGATCGTCAGCGGGATTTTTATCTGCGCCTGTTTGGCGCTTCGTCCCATGTGCAGGGCGCATTGGGCATGATGGCAAACTGGGAGCTAGCACCATTGCGGCGGCAGATCGGCCAGTTGGGCATTGATGTCACATTGCTCGCGGCACGCGGCGACCAGATGGTGCCGTGCCATGTTTCGAAGTCAGCCGCCGAGTTGAGCCCCCGCGCGCAGTATGTCGAATTGCGCTCCGGCGGCCATTTGGTTCACGAAACCCATCCTGAATTGGTAGCTAGCGAAGCGCTTTCGAGATTGGCAAATGCGCAGGAGGCAGCACAGTGAACGGATATGGTTGGATCGAGATCGCGTTCAGCGCGGTGGGGATGCTGGTTTTCTATATTTGGCAAAGGCGCTCCTTGGCCCGGGACATAGCCGAGCGAGAAGCTCGGGAGCGCGGCGAAAAAATGGACCCGCCAAACGAACCAGGCACCAGCGTCTAGTTCAAAATTTCGCCCGCCGCGGCATACGCCACGGCAATAGCAGCTTCACCCATTGCGCGCCGATCCGGTCGCCGGACAGGCTCTCATGCATCATCCGAACATCCGCGCCATTGAGATGCGTGTCCACCACATTGCGCGTGTAGAACGGTCCGTCTTCAAACGTCCGCACCAGTTTTGGGCGCTGCCCCACATCATGGTGGCCCAGCCGCTGCACACCCCAAAATCCTTTGCCCAACGCCGACTTCGCAGGCGGATCGAAATGGCTCAGCTCACCCGCCGGGCCATAGCTCAAAGCGAGCATGTCGTTGTGCCCTGACTTTAAATAAGTGTCATAGATCAGCGTCGTGGTGCCATCTTCGCTCTCGCCGCGGGCCCAATTCCAATAGGAGAAGGCGTCCTCAATCGGCTCGATGCCCCAATTGCAGTCGAGATAGCCTTCGCCGGACCAATCAGGCTGTGGCCAATTGGTTTTCTGCGGGCCTTCGAATGTCACGTCGATCTTGCTGGACGGCGCGATGGGCCACCAGCGGTGCCGCGATTTATCATCGAGCTCAAATACGGTGTCGGTTACGAAATTTGGCTTGAGCTTCACCGTGCCGCGTAGCCGGGCCGGCAAGAAGTCGTTGGTGGGATACGGCACGCTCACTTCATCAAAGTTCAGCGTTAGGCCACCCTCGTCATCCCAGCTCATATCTGATGGGCCGACTTGAAAAAGTGCTTCATCGCGCGTGAGCTGCTCGTGACCGCGCTCCGTCATGGCCCAGCGCCGACCCTTGGGGGAGTAAAGCGCCACATTGATGCACACATGGTCGTCGGGGTCTTTGCGGCCAGACCAGGCGTAATAGGGCGAGAAAACCGACCCCACGAAACAGATTATCGAAAGGCCGTAATTTCCGCAGTCGCTTAACCCGTCAATGTACCACCAGAGATAGCCGCCGGCCGGAACTTCGGCATCGAAGCGCGGTCCGCGACCAGGCTCTCCGCCGCCCGTCGTCCGGAAAGGACGGCCATCGGCACGCCCGACCCCGGGTGCACGCTCCCCCCCGCCAGATACAAACCCTTCAGCGCCGTCCGCGCCCCCTGCCGCTTGAACGCCGCCATCATCCCCCTCGACTGCGGGCCGTACAGGCTCCCTCCCGTCGCCGGAAACAGGCGGTTGAACTGGGCCGGCCCCGTCTGCACCTGATTGGCTGTGCTCAGGTCCAGTTCCAGGCCGCAGGTCTTGAGCTGATTTTGTGTGTTCGTCAGACATGTTTCGATCTCGTCGGTGGTGAAGTCGCCCTTGTCGCCGTCCGGCGGCGCGTTGACAAGCAGCAGCAAGCGCTCGGCCACGCCTTCGCCTTGTGGCAAAGTGCCATCGTCCAACCTGTCCTGAGCACAAATGTAGACCGTTGGCTGATCGGGCAAGCGCCGTTGCTCAAAAATAGCTTCAAATTCTGCGGCATAATGATCGGAAAAGAACACGTTGTGGTGCGCCAGCGGGAAACCGGATGTGGGGGCATGCACCTTCAGCGTCAGGGCGGATAAGGAACGGTCGCTCCGCGCAATGGATTTGGCTTTGTCAGCCACCTCCCCCAGCAAGCCATCCGCCAGCGCAGACACATCCCCATTGAAGATGACAGCATCGGAATGGACGACCGTGCCGTCACGAAGTTCGACGCCATCTACCACATCGCCTTTGGACAAAATCCGAGCCACACCCCTACCGGTTTCTACGGTCGCGCCCAGCTTCTCAGCAGCATTTGCCAAAGCCTTTGCCACGCCGTGCATGCCACCATCGGCAATCCAAACGCCTGCCTGCTCCACATGGGCAACCAGCATAAGCGTTGAAGGCGACCAATAAGGGGAAGACCCGCAATAGGTTGCGTAGCGACCGAACAATTGCTGCAGGCGTGGGTCGGTGAAATGCCGACCAAGCTCTCTCCACATGCTGGCCATCGGCTTGAGTGCCAACATGTCTCCAATATTTGTGAAGCCTATATTTGCAGTGAATTGCAGGATATTGGGCCGCGGCGCGTCGATATAAGTCCGCTGTAGCGTTTCAAACATACGCTGAGCAGCTTCGCAAAATTGCAGATAGCCGTCCGCATTGCGCCGGTCGGAAAACGCCTCGATCGCGGACGCGCTGGCCTGCATGTCCGCGTGAAGGTCAAGCTGTGAGCCGTCTCGCCAGCCGTGGCGGCAGAGCAAATTCGCCTTGTGGTAGGTCAGCACATCGTCCAGCGACAGACCAGCCTCCGCCAGCAACTCATCAAATACCCATTTCATTGTGAAGACTGTCGGGCCGGCATTTATGCGCACGCCATCCACGGGCACTTCGCGCATCTTTCCGCCAACCGCAGGCTCTTTTTCCACTACCGTGACCGAAAGTCCCTTGGACGACAAATAGATAGCGGCCGCCAGCCCGGCGGCACCTGCACCTATGATAACCACGTCTTTTCGCAAACTTGTTTGCCACTTCATGCAAAATCATCTGCCCTCTGGCGAAGCGCTGGACAGTTCGCTTATTGTAGGCACTGATTGACATGTCGCACAGGCCTGTAAATATGTTTTTACAAAAGAACTTGTATTGTTTTGAATGACAGTCCGGAATAGGAGCACCATGGCCCACAATATGTCCGGCGAAGATATGGCCAAAGCGATGCTTGCCAGAATTGATGCGGCGCTGGAAGATTGCGTGGCACAGGCCCAGAAGTGCGGCTCGCGCAGTGCGCCTGCCACCATATCCGAAGCACTGCACTATGCACTGTTTCCCGGCGGAGGTCGCGTGCGCCCTCGCCTGAGCCTTGGCGTCTCAATGGCCTGCGGTGACCCTTACCCCAAAGCATCCAACGCCATGGCCTGCGCCATAGAGCTGCTGCATTGCGCGTCACTGGTGCATGATGATTTGCCCTGCTTTGACGACGCTCCGACCCGCCGCGGCAAGCCATCCATGCACGCAGCTTACGGCCAGCCCATCGCGCTTTTGGCGGGAGACGCACTCATCGTTATGGCATTTGAGGCGATTGCTCGAGCTTGCGAAGATCAGCCCACCCTCACAGCGCCGCTTATCAAAATATGCGGTGAAGCGGTATCATGCCCCTCGGGCATTATTGCGGGCCAGGCTTGGGAGAGTGAGGCAACGGTTCCGCTGCACGATTATCACTTTGCGAAAACCGCCGCCCTTTTTGTGGGGGCCACCATGGGTGGTGCCGCAGCAGCGGGCTCAGACCCATACATCTGGCGCGGCCTCGGCGAAGCCTTGGGCAGCGCCTACCAAGTCGCCGACGATCTGCGGGACTATGCAGGAGACGAAGCCGAGATCGGCAAGCCCGTGGGTCAGGATGTGAACAATGACCGGCCTAATGCGGTGGCGATACATGGAGTGGAAGCAACGCTTGAACTGATGCGCTCTCACATCGATGCGGCAATAGAAGCGGTGCCCGAGTGCAAAGGCAGCGACCTTCTGCGTGGTTTGATTCGGGGCGAAGCCAAACGGCTGGTCCCCAAAAGTTTGGCCCAATACGCGGCCTGATAGATTTTTATGACCGACTCGAAACTATCATGGCGCAGCCGCCTGCGGCGCTGGCGCAACGCAAAGATTGCTGACCCAGCCTTTCAGGCGAAATCGCTTAAAATTCCTGGCGTGTCCATGGTCGCCCGCCGCAAGGCTGACCAATTGTTCGAGCTGACGGCTGGCTTTGTCTATTCGCAGATCCTGTTTGCATGCGTCGAGCTGGATCTGTTCAAGCATCTCAAAGATGGTCCACGCAGCATAGACGAGCTTCACCGCCTGACAGGTATGGACCACGACCCGCTGGTGACGTTGCTCAGCTCAGCTGAAAATCTCGATCTGTTCACCCGGGGGGACGACACGGGCTGGTGGCTTTCAGACCTCGGTACCGTGGTGGCCCACGAACCAGGCATTGAAGCGATGATCCGGCACCATGCCATGCTCTACAAAGACCTGTCTGATCCGGTGGCGCTGCTCAAAAACCGTGGGCCAGACGCCGAGATAGCGAAGTTTTGGGCCTACCCCCACGCCCGCCATGACGCCATTGCCGACGACCATGCCAGTAGCTACAGCGATTTGATGGCCGTCAGTCAAGCAGCCGTCGCCGGGCAGGTTCTTGCAGCCTATGATTTCTCGGCGCACAAAAGCCTGTGTGACATTGGCGGTGGCCATGGAGCGTTCCTGTCAGCCGTGGGCAAGGCGAATCCAAACCTGGATCTGAACCTATTCGACTTGCCCCAAGTGGCAGAACAGGGCGCAGAGCTGATGGCGGCCAACGGCTTTGCCCACCGCGTCACAGCCCATGGTGGGAGCTTCTTTGAAGACCAACTGCCCCGTGGCATGGACTGCTACAGCCTCATCCGGGTCCTCTACGATCATGACGATCACCGCGTGGAGATGATTCTCTCAGCTGTGCATCAAGCCATGCCTGAAAGCGCGACATTGATCGTGGCCGAACCTATGGACGGAACCGCCCGGAGCGAACGTCTGATCGGTGCGTACTTTGCGCTATATCTTTGGGCAATGGGCTCCGGACGCTGCCGTTCAACCAAAAGAATTGCGGAATTACTGACGCAGGCAGGCTTTAAAAACGCCGTTCGCCGCCCCACGCCGCAGCCGCTTTTCGCCAGCCTGGTGACTGCCTCTCGTTAGACGGGAAATTTTCCCCGCTATCGGCGCAATTCCCTCGATTTTTTCATGTTGCTGCAAAAGTACGCACTTCTTTTGCCCAAATGGCGAAAGCGATTGACACCCACGTGTGTCAATTTAGTATGACAAACATAGGTGCGCACTTCTTTTGACACTCCTGTCAATGATCGACGCACAGTTGGAAGTCATGGACGCAAACGCCGTTGTCATATCGGAGCCGTCGCGCATCGAGCTTTGGGAGCTTCATCTAAAGGAAGCTGGCCCAAGCGACATTGTTGTGGAAACGGCATGGTCGGGCATTAGCTCGGGCACTGAGCGCAAGCTGTTTGACGGCTCCATGCCGCCCTTCCCCGGCTTGGCTTACCCGCTTGTGCCTGGCTATGAGGCGGTGGGCTATGTCGCACAGACCGACGAAGCGGAAACCCATGCAGTGGGCGACCTTGTGTTTGTGCCCGGTGCGCAATGCTACACCGACGCCCAGGGCCTGTTTGGCGCATCTGCCTCGCAATTGGTGACGGGCGCAGATCGCGTGATCGCCGTACCGTCCGATATGCGTGAACAGGCCACCCTTCTCAGCCTTGCTGCAACCGCACACCACGCATTGGCACTCACCAGGGATCGGCCGCCTGAGCTAATTGTCGGACACGGTGTTCTTGGTCGCCTGTTGGCGCGCATGAGTATTGCCATGGGCAACCCAGCCCCCACCGTTTGGGAAAATGACCGATACCGCCGCAGCGGCGGCTCTGGCTATGAAGTGACCGAAGCCAAGCGCGATTCCCGCTCCGACTTCGGCTGCATCATGGACGCCAGCGGTGCGGACTCGATCCTGAACGAAGGGATCAGTCGTCTGGCAACCGGCGGGCAATTGGTGCTTGCAGGCTTCTACAATCAGCAACTGAGCTTTGACTTTGTGCCCGCCTTTGTCCGTGAGGCCAAAATTCAGGTCGCCCGGGAATTTCAGCCCGAAGACATAAGGGCCGCCCTCAACCTGGTGAAGGAAGGGAAGCTCATGCTCGCCGACCTCATCACCCATCGCGCACACGCCGAAGATGCCCGCTCCGCCTATGACACGGCTTTCCGCGATTCTGGCTGCGTAAAAATGATTCTCGATTGGAGACTTGAAGCATGACCGAAGGTCTCGGAAATACCGCTGCCTATGACGAAGTTCTGCGCCACGAAGCTGACATCGAACCCGATGCACCGGTCGCCAGCAAAGTCACCAAAGAAACCCAGATCATCGCGATATATGGCAAGGGTGGCATCGGCAAATCGTTCACACTGGCCAATTTAAGCTACATGCTCGCCCAAATGGGCAAAAAGGTGCTGCTTATCGGCTGCGACCCCAAGTCTGACACAACCTCTCTTTTGTTTGGCGGCAAAGCCTGCCCAACCATCATCGAAACCTCTTCCAAAAAGAAAGAGGCCGGCGAAGAAGTTGCCATTGGCGATGTGTGCTTCAAGCGTGACGGCGTGTTCGCCATGGAGCTCGGTGGCCCGGAAGTGGGGCGCGGCTGCGGCGGCCGCGGCATTATCCACGGCTTTGAAACCCTTGAGAAGCTTGGTTTCCACGAGTGGGACTTCGACTATGTATTGCTCGATTTTTTGGGCGACGTGGTCTGTGGCGGGTTTGGCCTGCCGATTGCCCGCGACATGTGCCAGAAGGTCGTCGTCGTTGGCTCCAACGACCTCCAGTCCCTCTATGTGGCCAACAATGTGTGTTCGGCGGTGGAATATTTCCGCAAACTGGGCGGCAATGTCGGCGTCGCAGGCATGGTCATAAACAAAGATGATGGCACAGGCGAGGCC